>NZ_JBSAXD010000042.1:0-64589 GCF_053427715.1 Burkholderia sp. MR1-5-21 | reverse complement strand
AAGGGCAGAAGTTTGGTATCGAAGGGCACGGTTATATGCGCGTGAACCTCGGCTGCCCTCGCTCCACGGTCGACGAAGCTATTAGCCGTCTCGCGGCTGCGGTGGCGGAAGCCTGAAGAGCAAGGGGGATTGCTTAACGGCAGGGCGCATGAATAGCGCTGGGCGGCGAGCTTAGGTCGAAGAGAAGGAACGGCCCCGCCAAGCGCTTAGGTTTTGCGCGAGATACGGAGACACGCGCCACGAACGATTTGAAAATGGATTTTATATAAGTTAGGTATCTTAATTAAGCGGCGCGAATGCGGATTGCACGAAGACGGATTGGTGTGTGCGACGGACTCGGGCAAGTCTAGGCTGCGCGTCTAGAGGTTGTCGGTGGGGCGCGAGAAGGGCGCTCCATTGGAGGAGACAGGATGAGAAACGGGAATCAAATACCAGCGTACGAACAGGAAGATCTCAAAAGAGACCTGAAAAATCGTCATATTCAGATGATCGCGATCGGCGGCGCGATCGGTACGGGCCTCTTTTATGGGTCTTCATGGGCTATCAGCACGGCCGGTCCCGCGATATTGCTGATGTATTTCATCGCCGCGATCGCGATTTACTTCGTCATGAGAGCGCTAGGCGAGATGGCGGTCGAGGAACCAGTGTCGGGCTCCTATATCTCTTACTCGAATCGCTACATCCACCGATTCGTCGGCTTCTTGAACGGATGGAATGCGTTCATTTTTCTGCTTGCCACGAGCGCGGCCGATTTGAACGCCTTGGGAAACTATGTTCACTTCTGGTTTCCCGGGGTCCCGATCTGGGTGACGGCTTTGGCGGCAGTATCGATGATGTTCGTCATCAACATCGTCGGTGTGAAGTTTTACGGGGAAGCCGAATTTTGGTTTGCGCTCGTCAAGGTCGTAGCCATCGTGGCGATGATCCTCTTCGGTGCAGGCATGATCCTCTTCGGGATCGGCAACCATGGAGAGCCGGTCGGCTTCCATCATCTGGTCGACCACGGCGGCTTCTTTGCGAAGGGATTGAGCGGAGCAGTCTTCTCTATCGTCATGGTTGCCTTTGCATTCGGTGGAGTTGAAAACCTCGGTTTGGCGGCAGGTGAGGCGAAGGATGTCAAGACCACGATGCCGAAGGCCGTGAACGCTACCTTTTGGCGACTGCTTATTTTTTACGTCGGAGCGATCGCGGTGCTGCTCGCGATCTTCCCGTGGACATCATTGACCACCAAGGGTAGCCCGTTCGTCGAGGTCTTCACGAGAATCGGCGTTCCGGCCGCGGCGGGAATCATGAACTTGGTTGTCGTTACGGCAGTCTTGTCGGCGGTGAACGCGAGTGTCTTCACGAACAGCCGCACTTTCTACAACCTTTCCTTGCAAAAGAACGCTCCGGCGTTCCTGAGCGTGGTCAATAGCCGCAAAGTGCCTTCGCGTGCCGTGATGCTGGTGTTTGTCGCGATGTTCGCGGGTGTGATTCTGAACTACATCATGCCGGAACGCGCCTTCGAACTGTTCTCCTCGGTGACCGTGTTCGGGCTGATCTGCGCTTGGTCGTCGATCTTGATTAGCCACCTGAACTTCCGGAAGTCGAGGGTCAAGAATGGTCAAGAACGCAACATCACCTACAAGATGCCCTTCTACCCGTATAGCAACTACCTCGCGCTGGCATTTATGGCTGCCGTGATGATTTGCATCGCCGTGCTGCCGGATATGCGCATGTCTCTGGTTGTTTCTGGGGTGTGGGTCGTTGTCGTGTTCATCGCCTACAAGTTCTACACGAGGAGTGAACCCGTACCGGCTGAAGTGGTCGTGGATTCGTAAGGAAAGGAGTGTCGTCGGAAGGTGAGCGTTCGTGATGCATCGATCAGGTTCATGAGCGCTTTATGTGTCGTTTGTCGTACCCGCCTATGAATTGATGAATTCCATTGATCGCCCGTTCATAGCGCTATTCATATAACGTTGGAGACAAAATCGTGAAGATCCGGAAAGCAATTCTTTTTGCAGCCATCACGGTATCAGCAGCGTGCGTATCTTTCGGTGCTTATGCCGAAGACCTGCTCGACGCCGTCAAGGCGCGAGGTACGTTGATGATCGGCATGGAGGGAACGTATCCCCCGTTCGATTATCGCGACTCGCAGGGGACCCTGCAGGGCTTTGACGTGGATGTCGCCAGGGCGCTGGCCGCAAAGCTGGGCGTCAAGCCGGACTTCTATACAGGGGAATGGTCGGGGCTGATCGGCGGCCTTCAGGCCGGGAAATTCGATGTGGTGGTGAATCAGGTGACCATCACGCCGCAGCGACGTCAATCTCTGGATTTCAGTCCTCCGTACGCATACTCGGCGGTCCAAGTCCTGGAGAGGAAGGGCGACAAGAACGAGTACCAAGGTCTTGACGAACTGAAGGGTAAGCGCGTTGCAGTCACGCTCGGCTCGAACTTCGCAGACCTGGCCAAGTCGGTTCCCGGCATCATCGTGCAAACGTACCCCGGGATGTCGGAAGCGCTCAGCGACCTCGTGGGCGGTAGAGCCGACGCGTACCTGAATGACCGGTTGTTCGTGCCTTATCTCATCAAAACCTCAAACGTGCCCATTCGTGGGGGCGGCCTTTTGAAGAACACCAGCGATGAAATCGGTATTCCATTTCGAAAGGGAAATCCGAAGTTCTCGGCTGCGGTGAACGACGCGCTGACTTCCATGCGGAACGACGGCACGCTCGCCGCGATCTCGAAGAAGTGGTTCGGCGTGGATGTCAGCCATCCGGTCGGTAATTAACGATTGCCGGGCAACCAGAGGCGCGGCGTACGCTGGAGAGTGATGAGATGGATCGATTCGATTTGGTGGTCAATTCGGCCCCGGTGTTATTGATGGGTGCGCTGTTGACCGTGAAGTTCGCGGTCGCGGCGATGGCCTTCGGGCTCGTGGTCGGTGCGCTCACCGCGGTGTTGAGAATCAGCGGCAATCGCGGTCTGGATCGAGTTGCGCAAACTTATGTGAGTGTGATGCGCGGCACGCCGCTTTTGGTGCAGATGTTCGTCGTGTACTACGGATTGCCCGATGTCGGGATCTCGCTGTCGCCAACGACAGCGGGGATTCTGACGCTGACGTTGAATGCCGGAGCTTATCTTTCCGAGAGCATGCGTGGCGCGATTCTCGGCATCGCGCGCGGTCAATGGAGCGCATCGCACAGCTTGGGGCTGACCTATTTCCAAACCTTGCGGTACGTGGTTGGCCCACAGGCGCTGCGTCTTGCTGTGCCGTCCATGGGCAACACGCTTATCAGTCTGATCAAGGATACATCGCTGGTTTCCGTGATCACGGTGACGGAGTTGCTTCGTTCCGCGCAGGAGGTGATTGCCACGACATTTCAGCCGTTGCCGTTGTATCTCGCGGCGGCAGCGCTGTATTGGGTGCTGAGCTCGCTGCTGGCGGTTGTTCAGAATCGCTTGGAAGGGCGGCTTGCTTTGCAGAGCCGTCACTAGGCGGCGCGGGTATCGCTGTCTGCCTCGAGCAACATTTCAGATCGGGTAGCGCAACATGATCGACATCGACAACGTTTCAAAGTGGTACGGCCAACATCGGGTACTGGATAGCTGCACGACGGTCGTTCAGAAGGGCGAGGTAGTGGTCGTCTGTGGACCTTCGGGATCGGGAAAGTCGACACTCATCAAGACCATCAATGGGCTGGAAGGTTTTCAGCAAGGGTCCATCACGGTCGATGGAGTTAGCGTGGGCCACTCGAAAGCGGACCTCACATCGCTGCGTACTCGAGTCGGGATGGTCTTTCAGCATTTCGAGCTGTTCCCGCATATGAGCATTCTTCAGAACCTCACGTTGGCGCAGATGAAGGTACTCCGCCGGTCTCGTGAAGAAGCTGACGCGAAGGCGATGATGCTGCTCGATCGGGTGGGGCTCAAATCACATGCGCGCAAGTATCCGGGGCAAATGTCGGGCGGGCAGCAGCAGCGTGTCGCTATCGCGCGTGCATTGTCGATGGACCCGACGGCGATTCTCTTCGACGAACCGACGTCGGCGCTCGATCCCGAGATGATCAACGAAGTGTTGGACGTCATGATCGAGCTTGCGCAAGAAGGAATGACGATGGTTTGCGTGACGCATGAGATGGGCTTCGCACGCAAGGTCGCGGATCGAGTTCTTTTCATGGACGCGGGCGTTATCGTCGAGGACTGTGTGAAGGAGAGCTTTTTCGACACACCTCGATCGGAGCGCGCGCGGGATTTTCTCGCGAAGGTTCTGCATTGACGCCGACGGCGACTGCGGAAAAGGGCGACGGGCCCTCGGCGCTACTCGGCGGCACGGCGATTCGAGTGTGCACGCCAATGTGGCGTCAGCGTCATGGCATCCGGTTTACGATGCCGGGCCGATAATCAATGACGATTGGCGTTTTTAAGGGTGCCTGAACGCCGCGCTACGCATATTCAGAGTCAGATTGATAAATATCACCATGAATACTGAAGTGGAAGTTTTGGTAATAGGAAGCGGCTTTGGTGGTTCTGTTGCCGCAAAACGAATTGCCGAAGCAGGTCGTGATGTCCTCATGCTTGAGCGAGGCCCCTGGAGAGACACCGTTCCCAACCGGTCGATGGGCAAAAAGGATCTGGTGTCTCTACCGCAGGGTGCCAAAGCCTTCACCCATGGCATACGTTCCGTTAGTTCCCATTTATTCAAACGCAATATGGTTCTGAATAAGAAAGGGTTCATCGAAGCTTATTTCGGCGATGGCATCAGCGTTGTTTGTTCGTCCAATGTGGGCGGTGGTAGCCATGTTTACGCGGGCTTCCTTGATAAACCGCTGGCTCCAAACTACTGGGATAACCATCACCCGGAAATCTCGCAGGCCGGCATGGAGCGCTATTACAACGAGATCCTTGAAGCCCTTGGTGCTCGCGCGCTCACACCACAGGACCAAGCGCCCAACCGGATCGAGGAGGCAAACTATAACGGCCTGCTCACGTGCCTGGGCAACCCACCGGTCGCCATGCTGCTTCCAAAAAAACCAGGATCTCCTTCCAAGGTCGTGGATAGGAATGGTATCGAGCGGTGGGAATGTGACATGAAGAACAATAGCTTCTTGGGCTCTCCTTCAGGCGCAAAGACCACTCTGGATTTCTCGCTCATCCGGCCGGCTATGCAACGGGGCCTGGTCGTCAGGGATATGTGCGAGGCCTTGTCAATACGCCGATTGGCGCAACAAGGTCATGACGAAATGCGCTATGAGGTCCGCTACCGCGATCATCGAAGCGGGAAAGAAGAAAGTGTCCGGGCGGAGCATGTCATTCTGGCCGCGGGCGGCTTGGGCACCGTTCGGCTGCTGCTCAAGAGCCGCGACGTCGAAAAGGGCTTGGCAGGGATGCCAAGGCTCGGCCTTGAATTCGGGGGGAATGGCGATTTCTTCGGAGTCTGGAAGGAGAATAGCAAATCAGACCTTTCAAAAGGCATGCCTATCGCCTCACCGTTCAGGCTCAAGGACTCGAAGAACGAGCGCGTCATTGTCCTGCGCGCTAGCATTCAAGGCCTGGATGGTGTACCGACACCTTCCTTTGTCAAGCGTTGGCTACGGAAGCAATCCGTCATTATCGCTTTTGGCGCGACAATAATAACGGAGTCATGGAAATCAAACGAGGCAGATTCAAGATAAAATACAGGTCAAAAGACAATGATATCTATGGTGAAATTGATGATGAACTGAAGAACATCCAAACCATCACCAAGACAAAAGTTTACGCGCCTCGGAATCCCGTCACGGTGCACCCCATTGGAGGTGCCTGCCTTGGCACCTCCAACGCAGACGGCGTGGTGGGTGCTAATGGAGAGGTATTTGATAATCCTGGATTGTACGTCGCCGATGCCTCAGCTCTTCCCATGTCCCCCGGGGGTGCCCCCAGTCTGACCATAGCTGCATGGTCCGCCAACGTCGCAGACCGATTGATCGCAAAATTGGAGAATCGCGGCTCGCCAAGCGAGGATCAGCGGACGGTGCTGAAAGCTACCTGACGCCTCTCGCGGCGCTGTCAACTTTTCACCTGGTGCATGAGCGTATTTGGCAATCCCCCCGTCTCAGGGTATCCAACGGGGCGACCTGTCGAATTAGCCATGCTTTATGTTTTAAGCCATTTGTGTCCGAGCGCCTATTCGTCCAATTGCAGCATCTGCTGCCCAAGCTTCTCATCACACGCGTGCTCGGCTTTCTCGCGCAACGGCGCGCCGGTGCCTTGACGCAGTGGGCGATACGCCGCTTTATCGCCCACTACAATGTCGACTTGACGGAAGCCGTGCAGAGGGAACCCGGCGCCTATGCCACGTTCAACGACTTTTTCACCCGTGCGTTGCTGCCCGGCGTGCGTCCTCTGGCGACAGCGCGACTCGTTTGTCCAGTGGACGGCGCGATCAGCCAGTCCGGTCGCATTGAGCGCGACCAGATCTTCCAGGCCAAGGGCAAATCCTTCAGCAGCAGCGCGTTGCTGGCCGGTGATGAGGAACTGGCACGTCAATTCGATGACGGCCTATTTGCCACCCTCTATCTCAGCCCGCGCGACTACCACCGCATCCATATGCCGTGCGATGGCCGCCTGATCTCAATGAGTTATGTGCCAGGCGAGTTGTACTCGGTGAACCCGGCCACCGCGCGCGGCGTCGATGCGCTGTTCGCGCGCAACGAGCGTGTGGTGTGCCACTTCGACTCGCCGCACGGCCCGTTCGCCCTGGTGCTGGTGGGCGCCGCCATCGTCGGCAGCATCGCGACGGCCTGGCACGGCGTAGTCAACCCGCCGCGCAGCCCCAGCGTGCGTCGCTGGGATTATCGCGACAGGAATATCATCCTGATGCAGGGCGAGGAGATGGGGCGCTTCCTGCTAGGCTCGACAGTGGTCGTGCTGTTGCCGCAGGGGCCGCTGCAGCTCAATCCCGACTGGGCGCCGACGCGCTCGGTGTACCTGGGGGAGGCGATGGCGGACTGAGCGTTGGCCAGTCGAACCTCCGATTGCATGGCTTCACTCGTTTCGATGCCTGAAGAATCGTTACGAACGCTATGCTCATATCCACGAAGCCTTCCCATCTTTGTTCATTTTTTGAAACTAAGTGGTTGTCGAGTTGATATCAAGCAGAGTGGACGTGTAGCGCCCAAGCTTCCATGAGTGGACGCCGCTGCTCCAGCAAATCAGTGCGGTGGTACGCGGCTTCAACTTTGTTCGCTACTGTATGCGCGAGTGCGCGCTCCGCAAGATCTCGAGCGTAACCTTGCTCGCTGGCCCAGTCGCGGAAGCTGGAGCGGAAGCCGTGGGCGGTCGCATATCGCCCAGGTGTGTCGCTCTCAGCCTTGACGCGGCGAAGTAAGGCGGTCAGCGTCATGTCTCTCAAGACCTTTTCTCGGGGTGAGGGTTAGACGAGAACGTCGTGTAGCTGGCTTTTCTTGAGAGTCTTAACAAGTGTTAGCGCGTGCTCGGATAGTGGGACTCGAAGTAATTCCTTGGCCTTCATGCGCTGGGCTGGAATGCTCCACGCGGGTTGATGCTCTGCCTTGCTCGACTGTTTGGGCAAGATGTGATCGATCACGCCGACCGGGTTCGCAGTGATGTGACCATGCGCCCACGCCCACTGCATGACAGCATGCATCCGTTGCCGGGTGCGGCTGGCGGTTTCCGCCTTCGTTAACCAAATCGGTCGCAGGACGTCCGCACAATCGCCGGGGCTGATCGCGTCGAGTTTGTGGTTCCAAGCTTCGGGAACACGTAGGTTTCAAGCGTGCTGATCCATTGCGCAGCATGTTTCTCATTCTTCCAGCCCGGCTTGAGTTCTTCGTGAACCTTTCGATAAGCTTTCTCGAATGTAAGGGCGGCTGTTGCAACCGCGGCAGCTTCGCGTTCCCGATTACGCTGCTCAATCGGATTTTCGCCGCTTTCAATGAGCTTCCGCGTAGCATGCGCTTTTTCGCGTGCTTCAGCGATCGACGTCTCGGGATAGATGCCGAGGCCGGCATCGCGTCGCTTGCCGGTCACCGGGCTGGTGAAGCGCAAGATCCATTTGCAGCCGGATTTGGACGGTACCAGCATCAGTCCCGTGACCTTTCCGTCGAAGGCCGGCTTGTCGTCCGGCTTCAGTGCTTTTGCTTGTTTGTCGGTTAGCATCGATTTTCTAGCCCATTATTCAGCCCATCAGCAAACGCTGGATGGGGTTGGAAGGTGCTAGCGTAAATTCGATGCTTTGGCAGCGCAAGTATTTGAATTCGTTGAAGATGTTTGGATGGGATTAGACCGGCTTGGGGCCGGATTTGGCGGTCTCCGTCTCCGCCAAAAGCGGTGAGAAAGCCCCGTAAGTTCTAGGACTTACGGGGCTTTTTGTTTTGTGGCGTCGGTCTGCCTGCCAAAGAACCCGCCAAACGCCCAAGCGTCTTGTGGCCGGGCCGTCAATGCCTGTGGTGCATCAGGTCGACGTAATGGGTATCGAGCCAGCGGGTTTGTCTTTCCTGGTTCTCTTTGCGACGGTTATGCGCGGCGATGATCCACAGCGCAGCGCCGACGATCACCATCACGACCGGCCCCATCAAGTAAGCCATCAACGATTCTTTCATGGCACCCTCCATGACGTCGTGGTCGCGCTTACATTGTAAGTGGCGGCTCGCACCAATGCCCACTTTGAATGCGGGCTTCGGCGCCAGCCTCTTGTTCAGCCGCCCGTTCTCCTGCCCAAGCTGCGTGAGCAGGTTCGTGGCACGCTTGCGTGCCCGGTTTCTGCGCGGGCGTGCCGGGCGAGGGCGGTGCGTCGGCCGCGTGCGTGCCGCGTATCGTCGTCGCGCGCAACCAGGCAGCGCTGCGGATTCGCGATCCGGATCCCGCGTTCGCGGAACCTGTCCGCAATCCGCCGGTTGGGTACGCGTTGCACTCCCCAGCGCGTCGTATCCGTGCACTGGATCTGCCCGCTGAGCGCGATCGCTACGCGGTTGACCTGGCCTACGCCACGCTAGCTGAAATCCGACAGGATGCCGTCGCGGTCCTTCGGATCCTCACGCAGTGCGGCGCCGATCTCCTTCAGCGTCGCGACCGCACGATCGATATCCTCACCGTACGCGACGGTGACCTTGACGGCCGCGTTGCCGAGCCCGCGATACATGTTGTTGACGGTGGTCGCCGAGCTGAACGATATCGTGTGCCACGAACCGTCGCCGCCAATCAGCCGCAGAACGCGCAGGCGGCTGTTCCTCAATCGACGGTCATCATTCATTCGAGCGGCCGGAAGATCGTTCCTCGATCAGTGGTCTAGGCTGCAATAATGAAATGCAAATGAAAGAAAGTGTGTAAGGTTGTATTGTTCAGACAAGTAGCGCCCTGGCGATCTGCTCGCGATGCCGGCGGACGGACGGCGACGGCCAGCCGGGAAAAAAATGCGGCGGCGCATCGGCAAACGGCAACGATCAGGCATTTTGGCAACAAAAAAATACTTATAAGAATCAGTTGCTTGCGGAAATATCGTGAAAACTTCATCTTGCTGCGCTGCAAAAAATGGCCAACAGCCTTATCCTCGTTAACCCGCTGGCATTTGCGCGGCGTCAAGGTATCGCTCGACGCCGCTTTACATTTGCCCGACGCCGTCGATCCGCGAAATTTACCTTTCAATTAGGTTTCGTTTCTTTCGTCGTGCCTGCCCCGATCCAGTGCGCGACACTCTCAAGGCTTGACTGACATGCATGATTTCCCCTATCTGAGCCTGGCGATCTGGGTTCCGATCCTGTTCGGCGCGTGCCTGTTGCGTGCCGGTTCCGACCGTCATCCGCGCCGCACGCGGCTGATCGCGCTCGCGGGCGCGATCGCGGGGTTCGCCACCGTCGTGCCGCTCGTGATGGGCTTCGACGCGCATTCGGCCGCGCTGCAGTTCGTCGAGCACCGCGACTGGCTCGCCGCATTCAACGCGGGCTGGCGCCTCGGGATCGACGGCGCGTCGCTGTGGCTCGTCGTACTGACTGCTTTCACCACGCTCGTCATCGTGATCGCTTCGTGGGAAGCGGTTACGGTGCGCGTCGCGCAATACCTCGCGTCGTTCCTGATCCTGTCGGGACTGATGGTTGGCGTGTTCGCGGCGCAGGACGGCCTGCTGTTCTTTATCTTCTTCGAGGCCACGCTGATTCCGTTGTACCTGCTGATCGGTACGTGGGGACGTGAAAACCGCGTGTACGCGGCGGTGAAGTTCTTCTTCATCTCGTTCGCGGGTTCGCTGCTGCTGCTGATGGCGATGCTGTACCTGTACGCGAAGTCGCACACGTTCGACATGACCGTGTGGCGCACGCTGCAGCTCGGCTTCGCGCCGCAGCTGCTGGTGTTCCTCGGCTTCTTCGCGGCGTTCGCGGTCAAGGTGCCGATGTGGCCGGTGCACACGTGGCTGCGCGACGTCTACTCGGACGGCCCGACGGGCGCCGCGCTGATGCTCGGGATGCTGAAGCTCGGCGGCTACGGTTTCCTGCGCTTCGCGCTGCCGATCACGCCGGACGCGAGCCATTTCTTCGCGCCGGCGATGATCGCGCTGTCGCTGTTCGCGATCGTCTACGCGAGCCTGCTCGCGCTCGCGCAGACCGACCTCTGCAAGCTGCTCGCGTATTCGACGGTCGCGCACATGGGGATCGTCACGCTCGGCCTGTTCCTGTTCAACCGGATCGGCGTCGAAGGCGCGATCGTGCATCTCGTGTCGTACGGCTTCGTCGCCGGCGCGATGCTGCTTTGCGTGAGCGTGCTGGCCGACCGCACGAAGACCCGCGAGATTGCCGAGTACGGCGGCGTCGCCAACGTGATGCCGCGTTTCGCGACGTTCACGCTGCTGTTCGCGATGGCGAACGTCGGGCTGCCGGGCACGTCGGGTTTCGTCGGCGAGTTCATGGTCATCATGGGCGCGATCCGCGTCAACTTCTGGATCGGCGCACTGGCCGCGCTGACGCTGATCCTGAGCGCGTCGTACACGCTGTGGATGCTGAAGCGCGTCGTGTTCGGCAAGATTGCGAACCCGCGCATCGCGCAGCTTGCCGATCTGAGCCGCCGCGAGATCGTGATGTTCTCGTCGCTCGCGTTCGTCGTGCTGATGGTCGGCGTCTATCCGAAGCCGTTCACCGACGCGATCGATCCGACAGTCACTCGCCTGATCGCCGAAGCCGGTCAATCGAAGGTGCCGGCCGGGGACGACCTTGCGCCCGCGCAGCCGTCCTACATGGCGTCCGCGCACGACTGACCGTTGCCATGCGTGCGTGATTTGCCACACGCGGCATGCCGCGTGTGGACGGTTGCGCACGCATCCTTCCCGGAGACGCGCTGCCTGCTGCGGCGGGCCCGCGCGCGCATGTGCCGCACACCCCGCGACAATCTGACACAGGTCAGATTCTGCAATGATGATTTTCCTCATTGACTGATTTTCATACAATCCGGTCGCCGTATGATTCGGGCACTTTCGTGGATCGAAGGTGCATCGGGCGTACGCAACGGATTCAATGACGATCAGGCTGTGTGATGAAAACAAGAGCTTCAAGGGGCTTGTCGGCGCTGCTTTCAGTGGGCGCGGCATTGAGCCTTTCAGGATGTAATTTAGATGTACTAAACCCGAAAGGAAGCGTCGGCGCTGCAGAGAAATCGCTGATTGCGACATCGACGTGGGCGATGCTGATCGTCGTCGTGCCGGTGATCCTGCTGACGCTGTACTTCGCGTGGCGCTACCGCGCGTCGAACCGCAGCGCGACGTATGCGCCGGAGTGGTCGCACTCGACCGCGATCGAGGTCGTGATCTGGACCGTGCCGACGCTGATCATCCTGTTCCTCGGCGTGCTCACGTGGAAGACCACGCACGAGCTCGATCCGTACAAGCCGCTCGAATCGTCGGTCAAGCCGATCGACGTCGAAGTCGTCGCGCTCGACTGGAAGTGGCTGTTCATCTATCCGGAGCTCGGTATCGCGTCGGTCAACCAGCTCGCGATTCCGGTCGGCACGCCGGTGAATTTCCGCATCACGTCGGACTCGGTGATGAACTCGTTCTTCATCCCGCAGCTCGGCGGCCAGGTCTACGCGATGGCCGGCATGCAGACGCGCCTGCACCTGATCGCCGACGAGGCGGGCGACTACGCCGGCACGTCCGCGAACTTCAGCGGCCGCGGCTTCTCCGACATGAAGTTCCGCACGCTCGCCGAGCCGCGCGAGCAGTTCGACGCATGGGTGCAGAAGGTGAAGGCGTCGTCCGACCGGCTCGACATGACCGCGTACGGCGCGGTCGCGCAGCCGAGCGAGAAGGCGCCCGTGCGCTACTTCTCGTCGGTCGATCCGAAGCTCTTTCACAACATCATCGCGAAATACAACGATGGCCACGTCCTCGACCTGAAGGACGCCGCCTGCGGAACGAAGGGATAACGCATGTTCGGCAAACTGACACTTTCGGCGATCCCGTTCGATCAGCCCATCATCATGGGGGCGGGCGCCTTCATGGGGCTCGTCGTGCTGGGCATTCTCGCCGCGCTGACAATCACCGGCCGGTGGAAATGGCTGTGGACCGAGTGGCTGACGACGGTCGACCACAAGAGACTCGGCGTGATGTACATCATCGTCGCGCTCATCATGCTGCTGCGCGGCTTCGCGGACGCGATCATGATGCGCATGCAGCTCGCGCTCTCGTATAACGCGCCCGGCTTCCTGCCGCCGCACCACTATGACCAGATCTTCACCGCGCACGGCGTGATCATGATCTTCTTCATGGCGATGGTGTTCATGGTCGGCCTGATGAACCTGATCGTGCCGCTGCAGATCGGCGCGCGCGACGTCGCGTTCCCGTTCATCAACTCGCTGAGCTTCTGGATGACGGCGGTCAGTGCAATCCTGATCAACGTGTCGCTCGTGATCGGCGAGTTCGCGCAGACGGGCTGGCTCGCGTACCCGCCGCTGTCGGAGCTGCAGTTCAGTCCGGGGGTAGGGGTCGACTACTACCTGTGGGCGCTGCAGATTTCCGGCGTCGGCACGCTGCTGACGGGCGTGAACTTCTTCGTGACGATCATCAAGATGCGCGCGCCGGGCATGACGCTGATGAAGATGCCGGTGTTCACGTGGACCGCGCTGTGCACGAACGTGCTGATCATGGCGTCGTTCCCGATCCTGACCGCGACGCTCGCGCTGCTTGGCCTCGACCGCTACCTCGGCATGCATTTCTTCACGAACGATGCCGGCGGCAACGCGATGCTGTACCTGAACCTGATCTGGGCGTGGGGGCATCCGGAGGTGTACATCCTGATCCTGCCGGCGTTCGGGATCTTCTCGGAAGTGATTGCGACGTTCGCGAAGAAGCCGCTGTTCGGGTACAAGACGATGGTGTACGCGACCTGCGCGATCATGGTGCTGTCCTTCCTCGTGTGGTTGCATCACTTCTTCACGATGGGCTCGGGCGCCGACGTGAACGCGTTCTTCGGGATCATGACGATGATCATCGCGATCCCGACCGGCGTGAAGGTGTTCAACTGGCTGTTCACGATGTACCGCGGCCGGATCGAATTCACGACGCCCGTGCTGTGGACGATCGGTTTCATGGTCACGTTCACGATCGGCGGGATGACCGGCGTGATGATGGCGATTCCCGGTGCGGACTTCGTGCTGCACAACAGCCTGTTCCTGATCGCGCACTTCCATAACGTGATCATCGGCGGCGTGCTGTTCGGCTATCTCGCGGGCTTCAACTACTGGTTCCCGAAGGCGTTCGGCTTCAAGCTGAACGAGACGCTCGGCAAGGCCGCGTTCTGGTTCTGGCAGGTCGGCTTCTACGTCGCGTTCGTGCCGCTCTACGTGCTCGGTTTCATGGGCATGACGCGGCGCCTGAACCACTACGACAACCCGGCGTGGCATCCGTGGCTGCTCGTCGCTGCGTTCGGCGCCGTGCTGATCGCGATCGGCATCGGCTGCCAGGTGCTGCAGCTCGTCGTCAGCATCCGCAATCGCAACCTGCCGCAGTACCGCGACACGACGGGCGATCCGTGGGGCGGCCGCACGCTCGAATGGGCGATGAGCTCGCCGCCGCCGGACTACAACTTCGCGGTGATTCCGAAGGTGCGTGCGCTCGATGCGTACGCGGACATGAAGGCGCGCGGCGACGGCAGGCCGAATCCGGCGACGTTCCGCGACATCCACATGCCGTCGAACACGTGCGCGGGCCTCGTGATCGGGATCTTCAGCCTCGTGCTCGGCTTCGCGCTGGTGTGGCACATCTGGTGGCTCGCGATCGCCGGCCTCGTCGGCATCGTCGCGACGCTCGTGATCTACAGCTCGCGCGATAACGACGGCTATTACATCCCCGCGTCGACGGTGCGGCGGACCGAAGAGAAGCAAGGCAAGACGCGCGTGGCCGCGCGCGTCGAAGACGTGGAACTGGAGGCCAACTGATGTTGCAGAAAACCCTGGACGTGAACCTGCACGTGCACGATCACGCGGACGATCATCCGCCGTCGCATTCGGTGTTCGGTTTCTGGCTGTACCTGATGACCGACTGCGTGATCTTCGCGGCGCTGTTCGCGACGTTCGCGGTGCTCGGCCACCAGTTCGCAGGCGGGCCGACCGCGAAGGACCTGTTCGACATTCCTGGCGTGGCGGTCGAGACGGCGGCGCTGCTGCTGTCGAGCATCACGTACGGTTTCGCGATGATCGGCGCGCACCGCGGCAAGCGCGGCACGACGCTCGTGTGGCTCGCGGTGACGTTCGTGCTCGGCGCGGCGTTCCTCGCGATGGAACTGCGCGAGTTCTCGCACCTGATCGCGGAAGGCGCGGGCCCGCAGCGCAGCGCGTTCCTGTCGGCGTTCTTCACGCTGGTCGGCACGCACGGCCTGCACGTGACCGCGGGTCTCGTGTGGATGATCGTGCTCGCCGCGCAGATCATCGGCCGTCACGAGCTGACCGATCGCGACATCCGGCGCCTCACGTGCCTGAGCCTCTTCTGGCACTTCCTCGACATCGTGTGGATCTGCGTGTTTTCCTTTGTCTATCTTGCGAGCGTGATCTAAATGGCCCATTCGCATTCGTCTCAACTTGAAGCAGGGCACGGCAGCGTCGGCGGCTACGTCGCAGGGTTCATCCTGTCGGTCGTGCTCACGGCGGCGTCGTTCGGGCTCGTGCTGGGCGGCGTGCTGTCGCCGCACGCGTCGCTCGTTGCGCTGGCGGTGCTCGCGTTCGTGCAGATCGTCGTGCATCTCGTGTATTTCCTGCACATGAACGGCTCGTCCGGGCAGCGCTGGAACGTGATGGCGTTCAGCTACACGGTGCTGACGGCGGCGATCCTGATCGTCGGCACGATGTGGGTGATGCATAACGTCAGCATGAACATGATGTCGCGCTGAGCGGCATCGCGGGACGCGTCCTGCATCGCAGGCAACGAAAAGGCGGCACACATGTGCCGCCTTTTTTCATGTTGCCGGCTTGCGAGCCGGTCGGCACGCGGCGGGGCGGCGCGCCCGCGCAGGCCGGTGTGCGGCCTCCGTTCGCGTATGATGCGGCCCGGGCGGCGCCCGCAGATTGTTACAAGACGTTAGCGGCGCGTGCGCGTTGCGATTCCGCGCATCAGTTCTTACAAAGTGGAAATATGCAGCCGCGCCGCATGCCGTTATAGTCGAATCACCCACGAAACAACCAGAAGAGGAATCCATGAAGACCTTGCGTGTTGCCTCGCTCATGACCGGAGTCACAGCCTTGCTCGTGTCGGGCGCAGCAATGGCGGGTGTCAATGTCGGGATCAACGTCGGCGTGCCGGCGCCGGTCTACGTCGCGCCCGCGCCGGTGTATGCGCCGCCTCCGCCGCCGGTCGTCTACCAGCCTGCGCCGGTGTATGTCGCGCCGGCGCCGGCGATCGTGATCGGCTGGCACGGCGATCGGTACTGGGACGGTCGCCGCTACTGGGGCCGCGACGACTGGTATCGCCGTCATGGCGGCTGGGACCGCGATCGCGGCCACTGGGATCATGATCACGGCCGCGGCCACGGCGACTGGCATTGATCGTCACGCGTCGCGTGCCGATGAAGAAAACCGCCCTTCGGGGCGTTTTTTTTCTTGCGATGCCGCTTGTTCGTCGATTTCGTGCGGGCGTCAAGGTGGCGCGACCGGCTGCAATCCCTTTTGAATGGGTAGAATCCTCGCACATCGCCACTCTCAATCGACCGACAGGGCCTCTATGACGAAGGGTTCGCCCCGGGCCGCCGCCGCGCGTGCCCGTTCCGGCGCAACGCGCGCCGTGCGGGCCGCCGGCCGCGTGGCGGCCGTGCTGTTCGCGCAGGCCGTGCTTGCCGCGACCGCCGCGCATGCCGCGTATGCGATCGCCCAGTACGGCGAGCCGAAGTATCCGCCGGGCTTCAAGCATTTCGACTACGTGAATCCGGACGCGCCGAAGGGCGGCACGCTCGTGCTCGCGAACCCGAACCGGCTGACGTCGTTCGACAAGTTCAACCCGTATACGATGCGCGGCAACGTCGCACCCGGCATCGACATGCTGTTCGAGAGCCTGGCGACCGGCAGCTCGGACGAGCCGGCCTCCGCATACGGGCTCCTGGCCGACGACATCGCGGTGGCGCCGGACGGCCTGTCGGTCACGTTCCACCTGAACCCGCGCGCGCGCTTCTCGAACGGCGATCCGGTGACGGCGGCGGACGTCAAGTATTCGTTCGACACGCTGAAGAGCAAACAGGCGGCCCCGCAGTTCGCCGCGTACTTCGCCGACATCACGCGCGCGGTGATCGTCGACCCGGCAACGGTGCGCTTCGAATTCCGCCAGCACAACCGCGAACTGCCGCTGATCGCGGGCGGCGTACCGGTGTTTTCGCACAAATGGGGGCTGCGCGCGGATGGCACGCGGATTCCGTTCGACCAGCTCGCGTTCGAGCAGCCGATCGGCAGCGGCCCGTACCTGATCGAGCGCTACGACAACGGCCGCACGATCACGTACCGGCGCAACCCGGCGTACTGGGGCGCCGACCTGCCGGTGCGGGTCGGCACCAACAACTTCGACCACATCGTCTACAAGCTGTACGGCGACGGCGTCGCGAGGCTCGAGGCGTTCAAGGCGGGCGAATACGACGTGCTCGTCGAATACATCGCGCGCAACTGGGCGCGGCGCGACGTCGGCAAGCGCTTCGACAACGGCGAGCTGATCAAGCGCGAGTTCCGGCAGCACAACGGTGCGGGCATGCAGGGCTTCATGATCAACCTGCGCCGGCCGCTGTTTCGCGACGTGCGGGTGCGCCAGGCGCTCGATCTCGCGTTCGACTTCGAATGGCTGAACCGCCAGCTCTTCTATGGCGCGTACACGCGCCTCGACAGCTATTTCGCCGACACCGACCTGCAGGCGACCGGCATGCCGAGTCCGGGCGAGCTGAAGCTGCTCGAGCCGCTGCGCGCGCAGCTCGACCCGGCGGTGTTCGGCCCGATGGTCGTGCAGCCGAACACGAACCCGCCCGACTCGCTGCGCGCGAACCTGCTGAAGGCGCGCGCGCTGCTCGCGCAGGCCGGCTGGACGTATCGCGACGGCGCGCTGCGCAACGCGAAGGGCGAGCCGTTCACGTTCGAGATCCTCGACGATGCGGGCTCGTCGTTCGAGCCGGTCGCGACCGCTTACCAGCGCAACCTCGCGAAGCTCGGCATCGACGCGCGGTTCCGCACCGCCGATTTCGCGCTGCTGCAGAAGCGTCTGGACGCGTTCGACTACGACCTGACGACGATCCGCTATCCGGGCGTGCAGGTGCCGGGCGCCGAGCAGTTCGCGCGCTTCGGCAGCAAGTTTGCGGACGAGCAGGGTTCCGACAACGTCATCGGGCTCAAGTCGTCGGCCGTCGATGCGCTGCTGCAGGCGCTCGCCGCCGCGCAGACCCGCGAACAACTGAACGACGCGACCCATGCGCTCGATCGCGTGCTGATGCACGGCTACTACGCGGTCCCGCAGTGGTACAGCGCGACGCACCGGATTGCGTACAAGCGCACGCTTGCCTATCCGCAGACGCTGCCGCTGTACTATTCGGCGGAGGGCTGGGTCGTGTCGACCTGGTGGGCCAAGCCGGGCAGTTGAGCGCGGCGCGCGCCTGGCCGGCCTTCGTCCAATCGTTGCCTATCTGTCTTTCGATCGCGAGTCGACGCCTATGTGGAGCTATATCCTCAAACGCCTGCTGCTGATGATCCCGACGCTCGTCGGCGTGCTCACGCTCACGTTCGTCGTGATCCAGTTCGTGCCGGGCGGCCCCGTCGAACAGGCCGTGCAGGAACTGCGCAAGGGGGCGACGGAGCAGGGCGCGGTGCCGTTCGGGATGCGCGCGCATACGGGCGTCGATCCGCAGCAGATCGCGCAGCTGAAGGCGCTGTACGGCTTCGACAAGCCGCCGCTCGAGCGCTACGTGCTGATGCTGAAGCGCTTCGCGCGCTTCGATCTCGGCGACAGCTACTTCCGCCACCAGAGCGTGTGGTCGCTGATCGTGCAGAAGCTGCCGGTGTCGATCAGCATCGGGCTCTGGACGTTCTTTCTCACCTACCTGATCTCGGTGCCGCTCGGCATCGCGAAGGCGGTGCGCAACGGCTCGCCGTTCGATGTCGCGACGAGCCTGATCGTGCTCGTCGGCTATGCGATTCCGGGCTTCGTGCTCGGTGTGCTGCTGCTCGTGCTGTTCGGCGGCGGGTCGTTCCTGCAGCTGTTTCCGCTGCGCGGGCTCACGTCGGACAACTTCGCCGGGCTGTCGACGTTCGGCAAGATCCTCGACTACCTGTGGCACATCGCGCTGCCGATCACCGCGTCGGTCGTCGGCAGCTTCGCGGTCGTCACGATGCTGACGAAAAACGCGTTCCTCGACGAGATCCGCAAGCAGTACGTGCTGACCGCGCGCGCAAAGGGGCTCGCCGAGCGCAGCGTGTTGTGGAAGCATGTGTTCCGCAACGCGATGCTGCCCCTCATCGTCGGGTTCCCGGGCGCGTTCATCGGCGCGTTCTTCACCGGCAGCCTGCTGATCGAAACGCTGTTCTCGCTCGACGGCCTCGGGCTGCTGTCGTACGAATCGGTCGTACGGCGGGATTACCCGGTCGTGCTCGGCACGCTGTATCTGTTTACGCTGATCGGGCTCGCGACCAAGCTGATCTCCGATCTGTGCTACGTGTGGGTCGACCCGCGCATTCAATTCGAAAACCTGGAGCGCTGATATGAAACAACGCCGACACGCGCTTCGCCCGCCGCGTTTCGACGAGGACGCCCGCGGAGGGTGCGCATGAGCCAGGCCGCCGTGTCGTCCCGCCTCGACGCCGCGCGCGCACGCGTGTCGCCGTCGCCCGCGCGCCGCGTGTGGCGGCGCTTCACGCAGCAGCGCCTCGGCTACTGGAGCTTCGTGATCTTCATCATCGCGTTCGCGGTGGCCCTCGCTGCGCCGCTGTGGTCGAACGACAAGCCGCTCGTCGTGCGCTACGACGGCCACTACTACTTCCCGATGTTCCATGCGTATCCGGAGACGACCTTCGGCGGCGATTTCCCGACGCCGGCCGACTACCTCGATCCGTATGTCCGCAAGCGCCTCGAGACGCCCGGCAACTTCGTCGTCTATCCGCCGAACCGCTACCACTACGACACGCTGAACTACTTCTCGACCGTGCCGAATCCCGCGCCGCCGTCGCGCGAGAACTGGCTCGGCACCGACGCGCAGGGGCGCGACCTGCTTGCGCGGCTCGTCTACGGGTTTCGCGTGTCGGTCGAGTTCGGGCTGGTCCTGACGCTGATCGGCACGATCCTCGGGATCGCCGCGGGCGCGGTGCAGGGTTTCTTCGGCGGCCGCATCGACATCGTCGGGCAGCGACTGATCGAGATCTGGAGTTCGCTGCCGGAGCTGTACCTGCTGATCATCTTCGCGTCGATCTTCGAGCCGAGCTTCCTGCTGCTGATCGTGCTGCTGTCGCTGTTCGGCTGGATCGGGCTCGCCGACTACGTACGCGCCGAGTTCCTGCGCAACCGCACGCAGGACTACGTGCGCGCGGCGCGCGCGATGGGGCTGTCGAACTGGCAGATCATCTGGCGCCACGTGCTGCCGAACAGCCTGACGCCGGTGATCACGTTCCTGCCGTTCCGGATGAGCGGCGCGATTCTCGCGCTCACGAGCCTCGACTTCCTCGGGCTGGGCGTGCCGCCGCCGACGCCGAGCCTCGGCGAGCTGCTCGCGCAGGGCAAGGGCAACCTCGACGCATGGTGGATTTCGCTGTCGACGTTCGGCGTGCTGGTCGCGACGCTGCTGCTGCTGACCTTCATGGGCGACGCGCTGCGCAATGCGCTCGACACGCGGATGGGCGACGCCGTGCAGGCGGCGGGAGGCCAGCGATGAGCGCGGCGCAGATGCCGCCGCCGGACGAGCCGCTGCTGTCGCTCGAGCGCCTGCAGGTGCGCTTCGGCGACACCGTCGCGGTCGAGGACGTGACGCTCGCGATCGGCCGCGGCGAGCGCGTGGCGCTCGTCGGCGAGTCGGGTTCGGGCAAGAGCGTGACCGCGCTGTCGATCCTGCGGCTGCTGCGCGAGGCGGAGGTGGGCGGCACGATCCGCTTTGCCGGCCGGGATCTCGCGGCGTGCAGCGAGCGCGAGATGCGCGGGCTGCGCGGCTCCGACATCGCGATGATCTTCCAGGAGCCGATGACGGCGCTCAACCCGCTGTATACGATCGGCTCGCAGATCGGCGAGACGATCGTGCTGCACGACGGCGTGTCGGCCGCCGAGGCGCGCAAGCGGGCGATCGCATTGCTCGAGCGGACCGGGATCGCCGAACCGGAGAAGCGCGTCGACAGCTATCCGCACCAGTTGTCGGGCGGCCAGCGGCAGCGCGCGATGATCGCGATGGCGCTCGCATGCCGGCCGCGCCTGTTGCTCGCCGACGAGCCGACCACCGCGCTCGACGTGACGATCCGCGCGCAGATCGTCGAGCTGCTGCTCGAATTGCAGCGCGACGAAGCCGAAAAGCGCGGCATGGCGATCCTGCTGATCACGCACGACCTGAACCTCGTGCGGCACTTCGCCGACCGCGTCGCGGTGATGGAGCGCGGGCGGCTCGTCGAAAGCGGGCCGGTCGAGCGGATCTTCGCGGCACCCGAGCACCCGTACACGCAGCGGCTGCTGAACAGCCGCCCGCAGCGCGCGGTGGTGCCGGTGATGCCGATCGCGCCCGTGTTGCTCGACGCGCGCCACGTGACCGTGCAGTTCGCCCGCAAGCGGCCGGGCATCGCGGGCTGGTTCCGCTCCGCGCCGGTGACGGCGGTGGCGGACGTGTCGGTGTCGGTCCGGCAGGGCGAGACGCTCGGCGTCGTCGGCGAGTCCGGTTCCGGCAAGTCGACGCTCGCGATGGCACTGCTCGGGCTGCAGCGGACCGCGCAAGGCGAGATCGAATTCCAGGGGCGCGCACTGTCGAGCTATCGCGGCCGCGAGCAGACCGCGCTGCGTTCGAACATGCAGGTCGTATTTCAGGATCCTTTCAGTTCACTGTCGCCGCGCCACACGATCGAGCGGATCGTCGGCGAGGGGCTCGAACTGCATCGACCGGACCTGTCGGCCGACGCGCGGCGCACGAAGTCGCTCGCGGTGCTGCGCGAGGTCGGCCTCGACCGCACCGTGATGCACCGCTATCCGCACGAGTTCTCGGGCGGACAGCGGCAGCGCATCGCGATCGCCCGCGCGCTCGTGCTGGAGCCGCGCATCCTGATCCTCGACGAGCCGACGTCGGCGCTCGACGTGTCGATCCAGCAGCAGGTGCTGAAACTGCTCGCGAATTTGCAACAGAAATACAACCTCGGCTACGTGTTCATCAGCCACGACCTGGAGGTGATCGGCGCGATGGCGCACCGCGTCGCGGTGATGCAGGGCGGGGCGATCGTCGAGGCGGGCGACGTCGCCGAGATCTTCACCAATCCGTCACATCCTTACACACAAAAGCTGTTGAAAGCGGTCTGGAAAGCGTGATAGGCGTCCAATGGTCTGAGTATCTCGATTGTATTTTTTAATTTGTTTTGACAAACGATTACGCGCTGGCTAGTATCGACCGAAATTTTCCGCCAATCAGCTGATTTTTAAGCACAATCCATCGACCAATGCAGCACCGATCCCTGACCCAGGCATGCGCGCGCGCCGTCGCCGGGATGTTCATCGGCGTCCTGTTCGCTGCAGCTCCCGGCGCGTTTGCCGACGAAGCAAGCAGTTTTAACCAGAATGCCGCATTTTCGACTCAATCCGGGTCGACTTCCTCCCAGAATTCCGCAACCAGCGCGCAGCCGTCGGCTTCGACGGGCGGCGCGAAGTCGTTCCTGTCCGGCATGGCCGGCAAGGCGGGCGACGTCGTCGTCAGCGCGCTGAACATGATCGGGGTCCGCTACCGCTGGGGCGGCAACTCGCCGGATTCGGGCCTCGACTGCAGCGGCTTCGTACGCTACGTGTTCCAGGACACGCTCGGCATGTCGCTGCCGCGCCGCGCGGAAGAGATGAGCCGGGTCGGCGAGAAGGTCCGGATGAGCGAGCTGAAGCCGGGCGACCTCGTGTTCTTCAACACGATGCGCCGCACGTTCTCGCACGTCGGGATCTACATTGGCGACAACAAGTTCGTGCATTCGCCGTCGACGGGCAGCACCGTGCGCGTCGACGATCTCGATAGCGGCTACTGGGAAAAGCGCTTCACCGGCGCGCGCCGGATCGAGTCGCAGTTCCCGATGAAGGCCGACGATCTGCGCCAGCGCGTGCGTGCGACGATCGGCGACGACACGGCGAACAACGGCAGCAACTGAGCGTTCCCGGCAGTCGGATCCCATCGAACCCTGTCGCCCGAAAGGCGACGGGGTTTTTTGTTTTGGGGCGTCGCTGACGCGCCGATGCGCCGTCTCGGCCGCCGGCCAAGGCGCGCGCTGCGGCTGGCGCGCGTGCCTTCGCTGCGGCGATGCTCACGCGGTCGCCGTGCGGGCCGCCGCGAGCTTGCGCTGCAGTTCGGGCATGATGCGCGCGACGGCTTCCTCGCCGGCGAGGATCGCTGCGTTGCGCTGGTTGAAGTCGCTGCCGCCCATCGCATTGAGGTTCGGGCGGATCACGACGTCGGCGTACTTGTCGAGCTCGTAGGTCTTGATCGTCTGGCCCATGATCGTGAAGGTCTGCAGCAGCATCTCGATCGGGTTGTTGGTCGCCGCGCCGTCCGGGCGTGCCGAGATGTCGACCGCGA
The DNA here is from genome assembly GCF_053427715.1 of Burkholderia sp. MR1-5-21. Classification (NCBI taxonomy): domain Bacteria; kingdom Pseudomonadati; phylum Pseudomonadota; class Betaproteobacteria; order Burkholderiales; family Burkholderiaceae; genus Burkholderia; species Burkholderia sp. MR1-5-21. The sequence goes on along the minus strand of NZ_JBSAXD010000042.1, from coordinate 41,400 downwards.
TCACGAAGGTCGCGCCCATCTTGCGCGCGTACGACGCAGGCACCGGGCTCACGAGGCCGCCGTCGACGTACTCGCGGCTGCCGATCTTTACCGGCTCGAACACCGATGGCACGCTGCACGACGCGCGCACTGCGAGGCCCGTATTGCCCTGCTGGAACAGGATCGGCTGGCCGTTCTGCAGATCGGTCGCGACGACGCCGAGCGGTTTCGCCATCTTCTCGATCGGCCGGTTGTTCAGCGACTTATTGATGAAGTTCTGCAGCGCGACGCCCTGCAGCAGGCCGCGCGAGCGGAACGGCAGCGCCCAGTCGCTGATCGCGGACTGGTCCATTTCGAGCGCGAGCTTGTTGATCTGCAGCGCGCTCATCCCGGACGCGTAGAGCGCACCGACGACCGAGCCCGCGCTCGTGCCCGCGACGAGTTCGACCGGGATGCCGCGCGCCTCGAGTCCCTTCAGCACGCCGATGTGCGCGAAGCCGCGCGCGGCGCCGCCGCCGAGCGCGATGCCGATCTTCACCGGTTTCTCGGTCGGCGTGGCGGCATTCTCGGGGCGGCTCTTGCCGCCGATCGACGTGCAGGCGGCGAGGCTGGCGGAAGCGCACGCGATCGTGAACTGGCGGCGCGACAGGCGAGGGGACGACATCGAAGGTTCTCCAGCATCGGGCGGCGGGCGAGGGCCCGCCGCGGCGGTAGGTTCCGGGCGGCGGCGCGGCAGGTTCCGCGCGGCCGGCGCGGCGCCGGCAGGCAGCCGCGGCGCGCACATCATAAAGCAAGCGGCGCGCTTGGCGCGATGGGTGGCGCGAGTATAATTCCGGCTTCGCTCCGTTCCGGGCGTCGCCGGCCCCGTTGCAGCTTCGGGCAGCCGCCGCCGATCCCGCGTCGAATCATTCATGCGCCTCAGGCGTTCGAGTTACCTTTTATGACCCGTCCAGTCCGTACCCGCTTCGCGCCGAGTCCCACCGGCTTCATCCACCTCGGCAACATCCGCTCCGCGCTCTATCCGTGGGCGTTCGCCCGCAAGATGAAGGGCACGTTCGTGCTGCGCATCGAGGATACCGACGTCGAGCGTTCGTCGCCGGAAGCGGTCGACGCGATCCTCGACGGGATGAAGTGGCTCGACCTGGCGTTCGACGAAGGCCCGTTCTACCAGATGCAGCGGATGGACCGCTATCGCGAGGTGCTCGCGAAGATGCTCGAAGACGGCCTCGCGTACCCGTGCTACATGTCGACCGACGAACTGGACGCGCTGCGCGAGCGCCAGCGCGAGGCGGGCCTGAAGCCGCGCTATGACGGCACGTGGCGTCCGGAGCCGGGCAAGGTGCTGCCCGAGCCGCCGGCCGGCGTGACGCCGGTGCTGCGCTTCCGCAACCCGCTGACGGGCACCGTCGCGTGGGACGACGCGGTGAAAGGCCGTGTGGAGATCTCGAACGAGGAGCTCGACGATCTCGTGATCGCGCGTCCGGACGGCACGCCGATGTACAACTTCTGTGTCGTGGTCGACGATCTCGACATGGGAATCACGCACGTGATCCGCGGCGACGACCACGTGAACAACACGCCGCGCCAGATCAACATCCTGCGCGCGCTCGGCGGCGAGGTGCCCGTGTACGCGCACCTGCCGACGGTGCTGAACGAGCAGGGCGAGAAGATGAGCAAGCGCCACGGCGCGATGAGCGTCATGGCGTACCGCGACGCGGGCTACCTGCCGGAAGCGGTCGTGAACTACCTTGCGCGCCTCGGCTGGTCGCACGGCGACGCTGAAATCTTTTCGCGCGAACAGTTCGTCGAATGGTTCGACCTGGAGCACCTCGGCAAGTCGCCGGCGCAGTACGACCACAACAAGCTGAACTGGCTGAACAACCACTACATCAAGGAAGCGGACAACGCGCGCCTCGCCGGCCTGTCGAAGCCGTTCTTCGTGGCGCTCGGCATCGACGACGCGGCGCTTGCGAGCGGCGCGGACCTCGACGCGGTGATCGGCCTGATGAAGGATCGCGCGTCGACGCTGAAGGAACTCGCTGAGGGCGCGGCCATGTTCTACCGCGTGCCGGCGCCGGAAGCGGACGCGATCGCGCAGCATGTGACCGGTGCGGTGCGGCCGGCGCTGGCCGAACTGGCGGCTGCGCTGAAGACGGTCGAGTGGACGAAGGAGGCGATTTCGGCCGCGCTGAAGGCGACGCTCGCCGCGCACAAGCTGAAGATGCCGCAACTGGCGATGCCGGTGCGCCTGCTGGTCGCGGGCACGACGCACACGCCGTCGATCGACGCGGTGCTGATGCTGTTCGGCCGCGATGTCGTCGTATCGCGCATCGAGGCCGCGCTGGCCTGAGATTCGTGCATTCGCGAAGCCGTCGGCGGACGGCTTCGCAAGAAATTTTGCTCGAATCGCAAAAAAGGTATTTACAAGTTCAAAGACGGTCCATATAATCTCATTTCTGTTCTGCAAGGGGGTATAGCTCAGCTGGGAGAGCGCTTGCATGGCATGCAAGAGGTCAGCGGTTCGATCCCGCTTACCTCCACCAACAGAACAAACAAATCGCGTCGCGAAGCAGGATAGTAAAAAATGCTTCACAAAACGATTTAAAGCAGTTAGAATTTCGGTCTTCGCTGTTGACGAAAAATTAATAGCGGAAACCAGACAGATCTGAAAAGATTTTGTCCCCTTCGTCTAGAGGCCTAGGACATCACCCTTTCACGGTGAGTACAGGGGTTCGAATCCCCTAGGGGACGCCAGATTAAGCGGCGTTTCGATAGAAGTGTCGCAAAGCTTGCAGGAACGTAACCGACGTCCTGCGGGTTAGGGTGAAGAAAGCTGGAGCGGTAGTTCAGTCGGTTAGAATACCGGCCTGTCACGCCGGGGGTCGCGGGTTCGAGTCCCGTCCGCTCCGCCAGAACAAAGCCCGCTCAAGGTGTTGTTGAGCGGGCTTTCGCATTAAAGGTGTAAGCAGTACGTTGTCCCCTTCGTCTAGAGGCCTAGGACATCACCCTTTCACGGTGAGTACAGGGGTTCGAATCCCCTAGGGGACGCCAGATTCAGCGGCGTTTCGGTAGAAGTGTCGCAAGGCTTGCAGGAACGTAACCGACGTCCTGCGAGTTGGGGTGAAGAAAGCTGGAGCGGTAGTTCAGTCGGTTAGAATACCGGCCTGTCACGCCGGGGGTCGCGGGTTCGAGTCCCGTCCGCTCCGCCAGAACGAAGCCCGTTCAAGACGTCATTGAGCGGGCTTTTGCATTAAAGATGTAAGCAGTATGTTGTCCCCTTCGTCTAGAGGCCTAGGACATCACCCTTTCACGGTGAGTACAGGGGTTCGAATCCCCTAGGGGACGCCAGATTTCGGCGTCGTTCGAACAAACGATGCGCCGGCAGGAAGTAACCGACGCCTGCCAGGCAAGCAGCAAGACTGGAGCGGTAGTTCAGTCGGTTAGAATACCGGCCTGTCACGCCGGGGGTCGCGGGTTCGAGTCCCGTCCGCTCCGCCAGGAAATGAAAAAGCCCGCCTTGTGCGGGCTTTTTCATTTGCGTTTCCGGTTGCGCCCGTTGGCGGGCGCGTGACTGCGGAGCGGAGGAAGCCGCCTGCGCGGCTTCCGGCGGGACTCGAAGGGGTGCGCGTGCACGCGCATCCGCGGCCTGCAGGATGTAGGCGAGTCCCGTCCGCTCCGCCAGGAAATGAAGAAGCCCGCCTTGTGCGGGCTTTTTCATTTGTGTTTCCGGTTGCGCCCGTTGGGGCCATACGCGTGTCCGGTTCCTCGCCGAAGACGATACCCGCTCGGGTGCCGGTTCGAACGGGTGTTCGTCACTGGCGCGCCCGCGATGCGCGAAAATCGCGATTGCATCCGGGCCGGACTGCGCTATCGTGGCGGAATGCGTCCTTGATCATCGTGCGATGCTCGATCCCACCGACCTGCGAATCCTGTATCAGCTCCGCCCCGCGGAGCCCGGCGATTTTCCGTTTGCCGAAGCGCTGACGCACGGCAACATGGGCGGCTATTACAAGCGCCACGGGCTCGTATGGCGCAGCGACCTGTTCTACGCGAGCTGGCGCGAATCGGAGAATTTCATTCTCGAGGCAGACGGCGAGCGTATCGGCGTGCTGCGCGTGACGGAAGAGGGCGACTCGCTGCATATCCGCGACGTGCAGATCGCGGCCGGCCATCGCGGCCACGGCGCGGGCACCTATCTGCTCGAGATGTCGCACCGCTGGGCGAAGGCGCGCGGGCTGAACGAGCTGCAGCTGCGCGTGTTCGTCGACAATCCCGCCGCGCGGCTGTACCTGCGCATGGGCTATCGCGTCGCCGGATCGCGGCTCGCGCAGCTCGGCTCGATCCGGCACATGGTCCGTTCGGTCTGACGCGCGGGGCCGGTGTCAGACCGGCGCGCCGTCCGGCGGCGCCTCTTCCGCTGTCATGCCTTCCGCGCCGCGGTGTTCGTGACCGCGCAGCATGAACGCGCGCGGGCTTTCGCCGAACGCGCGGCGGAACATCGCGGAGAATGCGCTCTGGCTCTGGTAGCCGAGTTCGCGCGCGATATGCGACAGCGGGCGCCCCTGGTTGAGCAGCGGAATCGCGCGCGCGAGCAGCGCCTGCTGCCGCCATTGCGAGAAGCTCACGCCAAGTTCCTGCTTGAACAGCCGCGAAATCGTGCGCGTGCTCGCGCCGACCTCGCTTGCCCAGTGCTCGAGCGACTCCGCGTGCGCAGGCTGGGCGATCACCGCTTCGCACAGCGTGCGCAAACGCTTCTCGACCGGCATCGGCACCGCGAGCGGCAGCGGCTCGGCGTGACCGAGTTCGTCAAGCACCAGCGCGCAGAGCATGCGTTCACGCGTCGCGCTCAGGTCGTGGGCATCGAGCGCGACGATCAGCTCGCGCAGCAATCCCGTTACTTCGACGACACGGCACGCATCGAGCCCGTCCGGCACGATCGACTCGTCGATGTACAGCGTGCGCAGATAGGCATCCTCGACGATCACGACCTCGTGCGTCACGTGCGGCGGCACCCAGATCGCGCGCGACGGCGGCACCATCCATGTCGTGCCGCTCGTCGTCACGCGCAGGACGCCTCGTGACGCGTACGCGAGCTGCGCCCAAGCATGCGTGTGGAGCGGGATGCGCACGCTGGCGGGGAGCGGACGCGCGCGTACGCGCATCGGATGGCCGGGGGTCGGCGCGAATTCCGGCGGAATGTCGATGACGTCGTAATGGGCGGACGCGTCTGCTTGGGCGGACGGATTCATGGGTGATCGGGTGGCGCGGCGGCGATGCCGCTATTGTAGAAGGGGCCGCGCGAGGGCACGCGGCGGTTTTTTGGGTCGATAATGACTCGCTTGAATGAACGTTGTATGGGGCCAGCGAGTACTGTGCGGGGCGAACCAAGTCGAGGACAACACGCTCGTGCGCGCAGCACTCGAGCTGGACGGCGCAGGCCGCGTGCTGGTCGTCGACGGCGGCGGCAGCCGGCGGTGCGCGCTCGTCGGCGGCAACCTGGCCGCGCTGGCCGAGAAGAACCATTGGGCCGGTATCGTGGTCTATGGATGCGTACGCGACGCGGCGGAACGGCGCGCGTGCAACGTCGGCGAGCTGGCGCTCGCGACGCATCCGCGCAAGAGCGACAAGCGCGGCGCCGGCGAGCGGGACATTCCCGTCACGGTGCTCGGCACGCGGATCGCGCCCGGAGAATGGATCTACGCCGACGAGAACGGCGTGCTCGTCAGCGCGACGCCGCTGACCTGACACGGCAACACACGAATCAAGGAGGGAGAAACACGATGCGCCACGTATTCGTCTATGGCACGTTGAGAGCAGGCGAGGCCAACGATATCGGCAGCGCGGCTGCGCGGCACGGCATCGCGGTGCCGACACTCGTCGGCGCCGCCGCGTTGCCGGGCGAACTGTACGACTTCGGCACGTATCCGGGGATGGTGGCCGCGGGAGACGGCAAGTCGCTCGTCTGGGGCGATGTCTATGAAGTCGACGAGCGGCTCGTGCCCGTGCTCGACGAGATCGAGCGCGTCTATCCGGGCGTCGACAGCCTGTTCAAGCCCGAGACGGCGACGGTCGAACTCGGCGGCCGGCAGTACACGTGCGTGTATTACCCGGTCGCGGCGCACGCGGTGTCGGACAAGCCGCGCATCGCGTCGGGCGACTGGGTCCAGCATCGGCGGGAACGCGAAAGTCTGAGCGCGTGACGGTCGACGCCGCATGAAAAGAAGGCGCCCAGCGATTCGCTGGGCGCCTTCTTTCATTGCATCGGGCCGCGCGCGAAGCCAGCCAAGCGTCGCGTCACCTCGCGCGCTCGGCCGCGTCGGGCTGACCGGCCGTATCCGACCGGCCTGGTCAGATTTCTTCGTAGAGCGGCAGCGTCAGGAATTCCGTGAAGCCTTCGGACGTCGACATCTGCTCGAAGATCGCCGCGGCGCGCTCGTACGGCTGCGTATCGCCGCCGACCGACTGCTTCACGTTCTCGAGCTCGGTCTTTGCGTAGCCGCGCACGAGTTCCGCCGTCACCTTGCGGCCGTCGTCGAGCACGCCCTTCGGCGAACGGATCCACTGCCACACCTGCGAGCGGGAGATCTCGGCCGTCGCCGCGTCTTCCATCAGGTTGTGGATCGGCACGCAGCCGTTGCCCGCGAGCCATGCGCCGAGGTAGTGGATGCCGACGTTGATGTTGTTGCGCAGGCCCGCTTCGGTGATCGGCGCTTCCGGCTGGAAGTCGAGCAGGTTCTTGCCTTCGACCTGCACGTCGTCGCGCTGCTTCGCGATCTGGTTCGGCTTGTCGCCGAGCACCTTCACGAACTCTTCCATCGCGATCGGCACGAGGCCCGGGTGCGCGACCCAGCCGCCGTCGTAGCCGTCGGTCGCGTCGCGCTGCTTGTCCGAACGCACGCCGCCCATTGCCTTGTCGTTCGCTTCCGGATCGTTCTTGATCGGGATCAGCGCGCTCATCCCGCCGATCGCCGGCGCGTTGCGCTTGTGGCAGGTCTTCAGCAGCAGCAGCGCGTACGCACGCATGAACGGTACCGTCATCGTGATCTTCGAGCGGTCCGCGAGGCAGAAGTCGCGGTCGTTCTTGAACTTCTTGATCGCGGAGAAGATGTAGTCCCAGCGGCCCGCGTTCAGGCCCGAGCTGTGCTCGCGCAGTTCATACAGGATCTCGTCCATCTCGAACGCGGCGAGGATCGTCTCGATCAGCACGGTCGCACGGATCGTGCCGCGCGGGATGCCGATCGCTTCCTGCGCGGCGACGAAGATGTCGTTCCACAGGCGCGCCTCGAGATGGCTTTCCATCTTCGGCAGGTAGAAGTACGGGCCCGAGCCGCGCGCGATCAGTTCCTTCGCGTTGTGGAACAGGAACAGCGCGAAGTCGAAGATGCCGCCCGACACGCGCTGGCCGTCGACCGTCACGTGCTTCTCGTCGAGGTGCCAGCCGCGCGGACGCACGATCAGCGTCGCGACCTTGTCGTTCAGCTTGTACGACTTGCCGTTCTGCTCGAGCGAGATCGTGCGGCGCACCGCGTCCTTCAGGTTGATCTGGCCGTCGATCTGGTTGGTCCAGCTCGGCGCGTTCGAATCCTCGAAGTCCGTCATGTACGAATCGGCACCCGAGTTCAGCGCATTGATGATCATCTTGCGCTCGACCGGGCCGGTGATCTCGACGCGGCGGCACTGCAGGTCCGCGGGTAGCGGCGCGACCTTCCAGTCGCCTTCGCGGATGGCCTTCGTTTCAGCCAGGAAGTCCGGGCGCTCGCCGGCGTCGAGGCGCTTCGTGCGCTCGGCACGTGCCTGCAGCAGGGCGTGGCGACGCGGTTCGAACGTGCGGTGCAGCGCCGCGACGAGCGCGAGCGCGTCGGGCGTCAGGATCGCGTCGTAACCCGGCTGGATGTCGCCGGTGATCGCCATGCCTTGCGGCAGCGTGATCGGGGTGCTCATGAGTCTCATCTCCTTGGTCGGTCAGTTGCGGTTTCGGTGAAGGGGGAAGGCGGCAGCGATGCGAACGTCATGCGCCCGGGCTGGGACGCCTGCGGTTTGCGTGCTTGCCGGACGGAGCCGGGGTGGCGAGGAAAGCGAGCAGGTCGGCCATGCCGGTGCCGGCGCCGTCGGGCGGCGTGCCGAGCTCCTCGGCAGGGGCGCCCGTGCGGTTGAGCCAGAACGTCGTGTAGCCGAACCAGGCGGCGCCCGTCACGTCCCAGCCGTTCGACGACACGAACACGATGTCGCGCGGGTTCGGCCCGAACGCGGCAGTGCCGAGCGCATAGGCGGCGGGGGACGGCTTGTACGCGCGCACCGCGTCGACCGACAGCACGCGATCGAACAGGCCGGTCATGCCGGCGCTCTTGACCGCGATGTCGAGCATCTGCGGGTTGCCGTTCGACAGGATCGCGAGTGACGGACGCGGGTCGAGCGCGCGCAGCTTGCGCAGCGCGGGCACCGTGTCGGGATAGGTGGACAGGCACGCATATTCGTCCATCAGGCGTTTCTCCGCGGCGCTGTTGAGCGCGAGGCCGAGCGAGCGCGCGGCGAACCGCAGCGCGTCGAGCGTGATGTCCCAGAACGGGCGATAGCGGGCGCCGGCCGGATCGGCGAGCGTGCGCAGCTGCGAGTATTCGATTTGCTTGCGTCGCCACAGCTGCGACAACCGTTCCCCGTGGCCGGGGAACATCTGCTCTGCCGCGGCCATGACCGCGTGCACGTCGAACAACGTGCCGTATGCGTCGAAGAGGATGGCGTTGGGAGAGAGTGTCGTTGTGGCCGACATAGCCTTGCGCTCCAATATCAGAGGTCGGAAACGATTTTATTCGTGATCACTAGTACCAAAAAAGACGCTAAACATCACTTGATCTTTTACTTTCATATACCTAATCTGGAGCCGCTTCAGTCAATATGACGGGCGGCGTCTGCCGTCCCGACGACTCATGGACCGGTTCAAACAGATCGAAACGTTCGCCGCGGTCGCGGTGAAAGGCAGCCTGTCGGCGGCCGCGCACGCGGAAGGCGTCGCGCCGGCGATCATCGGCCGCCGGCTCGACGCGCTCGAGGAGCGGCTCGGCGTGAAGCTGCTCGTGCGCACGACGCGCAAGCTCACGCTGACCTTCGAAGGGTCGGCGTTTCTCGAAGACTGCCAGCGCATCATCAACGACATGCAGAACGCGGAGGCGAGCGTGTCCGCGGGCGGGGTCAAGGCAAGCGGCCACTTGCGCATCTCCGCGCCGGCCGGTTTCGGCCGGCGGCACGTTGCGCCGCTCGTGCCCGAATTCAGCTGCGCCCATCCGGACGTGTCGGTCACGCTCGACCTGTCCGACCGGATGGTCGATCTCGTCAACGAGGGCTTCGACTGCGCGGTTCGGCTCGGCGAATTGCCCGATTCGTCGCTCGTGTCGCTGAAGCTCGGCGAAAACCGCCGCGTGTGCGTCGCATCGCCGGCGTATCTCGCGCGGCGCGGCACGCCGGCCACGCTCGCGGAGCTCGCCCGGCACAACTGCCTCGCGCTCGCGGCCAACGCGAACCAGCAACGCGGCTGGGCATTCCAGGAAGACGGCAAGGTCGTGTCGATCCGCGTGAGCGGCATGATGGAATGCTCGGACGGCGCGGTGCTGCACGAGTGGTGCCTGGCCGGCCACGGGCTCGCGTGGCGCTCGTGGTGGGAGGTCGGCGAGGACATCGCCGCCGGCCGGCTCGTCAGCGTGCTCGACGCGTTCGCAGCGCCGCCGATCGGCATCCACGCGGTGTTTCCGCAGCGCCGGCATCTGCCGCTGCGCGTGCGGCTGTTCCTCGACTACCTGAAGCACACGTACGAACGGCCCGGCTACTGGGGCTAGGCGCCGGTCGGGCGCGGCGCGGTCCGCCGCACGCGGGAGGGCGGCGGGCCCGGGCGATGCGCGGCGCTCGACCGCGCACGAGCCGGGCGCGGCTTCGTCGCCCGGGTGTTTCCGATATGAGGACGAACCCGCTGCCGGAGCCGGGCGCGCCGATTCGCACACTACAATCGAGACAGGTACACCGGATGCGCGACGGCCGCGGCGTGCGGCGGCGCGCCGCGCCGGGTGCGAATAACGATGGAGGGCGCGATGTTCAAGCACATCCTCGTACCGACCGACGGTTCCGACCTGTCGAAGAAGGCGATCGATGGCGCGATCGATCTCGCCCGCGCGGTCGGCGCGCGCGTGACGGCCTATGCGTGCCTGCCGCAATATCCGTACTCGCCGTTCTCGGAGGTGATCATCGAGCCGCCGGCCGATTTCCGGGCGCGCAGCGAGCGCGAGGCGCGCACGCACCTCGACGAGGTCGAATCCGCCGCGCGGCAGGCGGGCGTCGACTGCGACACCTGGACGAGCGTGCATCCGTCGCCGTACCTCGGCATCATCGAAGCGGCCGAACGCGGCGGCTGCGACGTGATCTTCATGGCGTCGCACGGGCGCCGCGGGCTCGGCAGCCTGCTGATCGGCAGCGAGACGCAGCGCGTACTGACTCATACGAAAATTCCGGTGATCGTCTATCGGTAGGCCCTGCGCGTGCTCACGCTGCATGGGCGACCGGTCCATCGGCCGAAGCCGAAAAGAAGGCGCGCCGGGCAGGCCCGGCGCGCGTTGTCGTGTGCAGCCCGCAGGCTGCGCGGCCGGTCGCGCGACGGATGTCGCGCGCCTGCCGTCTCCTCCCTGATCCTTGTGCGTGATTCGGGTGCCGATGCCGCGCCGTCGCATGACCGGCGGGCATCGGCGTGACGCCCGCAAGGCGTCCTAAGCGACCTTCTTGCCGTCGAAGAACTGCTCGTCTTCGGTCGAGCCGTGCAGCGCGGTCGTCGACGCTTCGCGCTCGACCGTCTGCGTCACCGCGTCGAAGTAGCCGGTGCCGACCTCGCGCTGGTGCTTGACCGCGGTGAAGCCCTTGTCCGCTGCCGCGAACTCGGCCTGCTGCAGTTCGACGAACGCGCTCATCTGCGTGCGGGCATAGCCGTGCGCGAGGTTGAACATCGAGTAGTTCAGCGCATGGAAGCCGGCCAGCGTGATGAACTGGAACTTGTAGCCCATCGCGCCGAGTTCCTTCTGGAACTTCGCGATCGTCGCGTCGTCGAGGTTCTTCTTCCAGTTGAACGACGGCGAGCAGTTGTACGACAGCATCTTGCCCGGGAACTGCTTGTGGATCGCTTCCGCAAACTTCTTCGCGTACTCGAGATCCGGCTTGCCCGTTTCGCACCAGATCAGGTCGGCGTACGGCGCGTACGCGAGACCGCGCGAAATCGCCTGCTCGAGGCCCGGCTTCGTGCGGAAGAAGCCTTCGACCGTGCGCTCGCCCGTCAGGAACGGCTTGTCGTTGTCGTCGATGTCGGACGTGATCAGGTCGGCCGCTTCCGCGTCGGTACGGGCGACCAGCACGGTCGGCGTGCCCATCACGTCGGCCGCGAGACGCGCTGCCGACAGCTTCGCGACGGCTTCGCGCGTCGGCACGAGCACCTTGCCGCCCATGTGGCCGCACTTCTTCACCGAAGCGAGCTGGTCTTCGAAGTGGACGCCCGAGGCGCCGGCCTCGATCATCGCCTTCATCAGTTCGAACGCGTTCAGCACGCCGCCGAAGCCGGCTTCCGCGTCGGCAACGATCGGCGCGAAGAAGTCGACGTAGCCTTCGTCGTCCGGGTTCTTGCCTTCCGACCACTGGATCTGGTCGGCGCGCGTCAGCGTGTTGTTGATGCGCTTGACGACCTGCGGCACCGAGTTCGCCGGGTACAGCGACTGGTCCGGGTACATTTCGCCCGCGAGGTTCGCGTCGCCCGCGACCTGCCAGCCCGACAGGTAGATCGCCTTGAGGCCGGCCTTCACCTGCTGCATGGCCTGGTTGCCGGTCAGCGCGCCGAGTGCGTTGACGAACGGTTCGTTGTTGATCAGGGTCCAGAGCTTTTCCGCGCCGCGCTTCGCGATCGTGTGCTCGACCTGGATCGAGCCGCGCAGGCGGACCACGTCATCAGCCGAGTAGCTGCGCTTGATGCCCTTCCAGCGCGGATCGGTTTCCCATTGCTGTTGCAGTTCCTGTGCCTGTTGCTGACGCGACATGATGTGCTCCTCGAATGGTGTTGCCTGAATCGGTGTGAATCGAACGGGGGTGATGCTGTTCACGAAGCCGGATGTGGTGCGTTTCGTTTCGTGAAGTCTTGTATAAGAGTCTAGGCAAATCGAGGATCGCGAAACAGAGGCGCTCTCAGGAAGTTTTGAAAATTTTAATCGTTATTAATCAAATGCTTGTGGTGATGATTTCGAGATAAGAAATGCATTTTTCCATCCTGCAATGGCCCGGGTTGTGCCACGCAACATGATTTTTCACGGCACAAAAAAATTTTTCGTATCGTGAAAAGGCGGCGGGGGCGAAAAAAAACCGGCGCGGGTGCGCCGGTTGCGTATTGCGGGGCAGGTGACGGACGGCCGACGAGGCCGCCCGCGCGCCATTACGACGCCGAATTGCTGCGGCGCGGGCCGCCGCGCTGGCCGTCGCTGCGGCGGTTGCCGCCGTCGCGGCTGCCGCCCGGCTTGCCGCTCCAGCCGCCGTTGCCGCCGCCGTAGCTGCGGCCGCCGCCATTGCCGTGGCCGCCGCCCGGCTTGCCGCCGAAACGGCGACCGCCGTTACCGCCGCCCGGACGGCCGCGGCCGCCGTTGCCGCGATCGCCGCGCGGCGGCGCCTTGCGGGGCTCGAAGCCTTCGACGACGTTGACCGGCAGCGGCGAACGCACGAAGCGCTCGATGCGCTTCAGCGCGCCTTGCTCGGCGTGATGCACGAGGCTCACCGCGGTGCCCGAACGGCCCGCGCGACCAGTACGGCCGATCCGGTGCACGTAGTCTTCCGCGAACTTCGGCAGGTCGTAGTTGAACACGTGCGTGATGCCGGGAATGTCGATGCCGCGCGCCGCGACGTCGGTCGCGACGAGCACGCGGACACGGCGCTCGCGCAGCGCGCGGATCGTGCGGTTGCGCGCGCCTTGCGGCAGGTCGCCGTGCAGCGCGGCCGACTCGAAGCCTGCGTCGGCGAGGCGGCCGGCGAGCTGGTCGGCGTCGATCTTGGTCGCCGTGAAAATGATCGCCTGGTCGAGCGCGCTGTCGCGCAGCAGGTGATCGAGCAGGCGATCCTTGTGGTCACGGTCGTCGACGTAGTGCACGGTCTGCGCAATGTTCGCGCGCGACTCGAGGCGCTGCTGGATCTCGATGCGTTCCGGATCCTTCAGCAGGCGGCTCGTCAGCGAACCGATCTTGCCGTCGAGCGTCGCCGAGAAGAGCATCGTCTGGCGCGATTCAGGCGTCGCGTCGACGATCGTCTCGATGTCGTCGATGAAGCCCATGTCGAGCATGCGGTCGGCTTCGTCGAGCACGAGCATCTTCAGCTCGGACAGGTCGATGCGGCCACGCTCGAGGTGATCGAGCAGGCGGCCCGGCGTCGCGACGAGGATTTCCGGGTTCTTCGCGAGCAGCATCAGCTGCTGGCCATAGGCGACACCGCCGAGGATGCTGACCGTGCGCAGGCGCTTCAGGTGCTTGCCGTAGGTCGATGCGGCCGTCGTGACCTGCATCGCGAGTTCGCGGGTTGGCGTCAGCACGAGGAGGCCCGGGCGCGCGACCGGTTGCGGACGGCGGACACGGCGATCACCGTTGTTCGGTTCGCGCGGCGCGCGCGGCTGTTGCGCCTGCGCCTTCTGCAATTGAGCGAAGCGCTCGATCGCGGGCAGCATGAACGCGGCCGTCTTGCCCGAACCGGTCGGGCTCGACACCAGCAGATCGCGGCCGGCGATGCCGGCCGGAATCGCGCGCTGCTGGACCGGCGTCGGCTTCTCGTAGCCGGCGGCCTGCAGCGCGGAGACGATCTCCGGCGACAGCCCGAGCGACGCGAAGGTCGGCTCGTCGGCAGCCGGCGCGGCTGCAGTCTGCGCGGCGTCGTCGAGACCGAGTGCCTTGTCGGCGGTCGCGTTGAGGGGGCTGGTGGAAATGCTCGAAGTCATAACAATCCTTGAAACACAGTGGGTGAAACGTCGGCGCCAATCGCGCATGCCCAAGTTGTCGGATTCAACGAGCAAATCGGAAAACGGGTGCAATCCGCCAGTCATGAGGCGGATGAGGCTAGAAGCTGTTTTGGGTGCGGCGTGCGATGACAGCGTTGCCGCCAGCCTGATAATTGACGGCCGCAAGAGCCGAAGCAGGAAGGGGACAGGTTCTAAACCGGATTGGAGCTTAACGCTACGAGGCGTCTGGCCGGATCGGCCAGTTGGCCGGGCGCGGATGTGACGCAGCCAGCATTATAGAGACTTTTGCTGCGCTGCGCCACTGCCCGTGACACGGTGGGGCGCGATCAGGCTGCCGTGCCGTTCTTCAGCGAGTCGACGAGCGCGATGTATTGCTGCTTCGCCGCATCCTGCGACGTGCCCTTCAGCGCTTCCCATGCGTCGTACTTGTACTTGCCGACGATGTCGGTGAAGCCCGGCTTGTCGCCGTGCGCGTCGCCGTCGGTGGCTTGCTTGAAGAGCGCGTAGAGGCGCAGCAGGGTCAGGTTGCCCGGACGCTCGGTCAGTTGCTTGACGTCGACCTGGGCCTGGTCGAATTGCGTGGTGAGTTCGCTCATCGGGTGTCTCCGGTAAGGGTTTCGAGTCGGGCGATCTTAACAAGCGGACCGGCGCGCGGGGTCGAGCGATCCTTCCAAACCGCCGCGGGCGTTGACGGCACGTCGCGATACGCCGGGATCGCCCGTGGGAGCGGGGCGCCGCATTACAATGTCGGCCATGACGCAAACAGTGCTCCTCGCCATCGATACGTCGACCGAATACTGCTCGGTCGCGCTGCTGCGCTCGGCTACGGCCGAATCCGCGGCTTCCTCCCTGCAAAGCTGGGTCCGCCACGAACTGACGGGCGCCGTGTCGAGCACGCGCGTGCTGCCGGCCGTCCAGGAACTCTTCGCCGAATCCGGGCTGACGCTCGCCGATTGCGATGCGATCGCCTTCGGCGCGGGCCCCGGCTCGTTCACGGGCCTGCGCACCGCGACCGGCATCGCGCAAGGCCTCGCGTTCGGGCGCAGTCTGCCGGTCGTGCCGGTCGGCACGCTGCTCGCGTGCGCCGAGCATGCGCGGCTGCGCGCGCCGGGCACCGCGCGCGTGCTGGCTGCGCTCGATGCGCGGATGGACGAGGTCTACTGGGCCGATTTCGCGTGGGACGACGCTGCCGGCGACTGGCGCACGCTGCATCCGGCCGCGCTCGATGCGCCGGGCGCGGTCGGCGTGCCCGACGCGCCGTTCACGCTCGCGGGCAACGCGGCTGCCGCGTTCGGCGCGCAGCTGCCGGCCGTCGCGCGCGCTGCGGCGGTCGACGGCGACGCAATGCCGCATGCGCTGGCGGTTGCGCACGCGGCGTTGCGCGCGTATCGGGCCGGGCGTACGGTGCCGGCCGAGCAGGCCGCACCCGAGTACGTGCGCGACAAGGTCGCGCAGACGACCGCCGAGCGGATGGCGGCGCGGGCTGCACGACCGGGCGGAGCGCAGGAATGACGGGTGTACTGCTGAGCGACCGGTATCTGTCGCCGATGACGGACGCCGATCTCGACGAAGTCGTGGCGATCGAGCACGCCGCCTATGAATTCCCGTGGAGCCGCGGCAATTTCGAGGATTCGCTGCGCAACGGCTATTTCGGCTTGTGCCTGCGTCACGTGACGGGCGCGCTCGTCGGCTATTGCGTGCTGATGCCCGTGATCGACGAGATGCATCTGCTGAACCTGTGCGTCGCGCCTGCCGCGCAATGCACGGGCGCAGGCCTTGCGCTGCTGCGCGAGGCCGTGCGCGTTTCGCAGGCGGAACGCCTCGACGGCGTGCTGCTCGAAGTGCGGCCGTCGAACCCGCGGGCGATCCATCTGTACGAGCGCTTCGGCTTCGTGACGATCGGGCGGCGCAAGAACTACTATCCGGCGCGGCATCGCAGCCGGGAAGACGCGATCGTGATGCGTCTGACGCTGAACAAGGACGGAGGCGCGCATGGCGTGGGCTGAAGCGGCACTCGAGGAAATGGGGCTCGCGCATCGCTGGGTCCGGCGCGGGCTGCATGCGGGCGACGCGCCGGCAGCGGCCGGGCAGGATGCGCTGACGGAGGCCGCAGGCGCGCAGGCCGATACGCGTGCGCGGACGGCGGACAAGGCAGCCGTGGCGCGCGAGGCCGTTCCTGTAGCGGAGCACGCCGCATGGCCGGCTGACGGGCCGGCGAACGCGCCTGAACCGGACGTGCGGGCGAGCGCGGCGGCGATGGTGCACGAACCGGACATGAATTCGGCCGACGACGCGGCGCAGGCGCGCGGCACGCAATCCCCTGCCGCCACGCAGACGTCCGAAGTGCGCGCGCAAGCGGCCCCTGTCGGCGATGCCCGCGCGACGACCTCGAAGCACGAACCCGCGATGCACACAGGCGCGTTCGCACCGCCCGACGACGCGCCCCCGCTCGGCGACGACGATTTCGCGTGGTTCGACGCCGCGCCGCCGGGCGATCCCGCGCCGGTCGCCGACCTGCGCTCCACCGAGACGCCGGTGGCCGAACTCGACTGGGACGCGCTTGCGGCACGCGTGGCAGACTGCACGCGCTGCCGGCTCTGCGAGAAGCGGACCAACACGGTATTCGGCGTCGGCGACCGCGAGGCCGACTGGATGCTGATCGGCGAAGCGCCCGGCGAAAACGAGGACAAGCAGGGCGAGCCGTTCGTCGGCCAGGCGGGCAAGCTGCTCGACAACATGCTGCAGTCGCTGTCGCTCAAGCGCGGCGACAATGTCTATATCGCGAACGTGATCAAGTGTCGGCCGCCCGGCAACCGCAATCCGGAGCCGGATGAAGTCGCGCGCTGCGAGCCGTATCTGCAGCGTCAGGTCGCGCTCGTGAAGCCGAAGCTGATCGTCGCACTCGGCCGCTTCGCCGCGCAGACGCTGCTGAAGTCCGATGCGAGCATCGCGTCGCTGCGCGGCCGCGTGCATACATACGAAGGCGTGCCGGTGATCGTCACCTATCACCCGGCGTATCTGCTGCGCAGCCTGCAGGACAAGTCGAAGGCGTGGGCCGATCTGTGCCTCGCACGCGACACGTTCCGTGGGGCGGCCGTCCGTGGGGCGGCCATCGGCAGCGCAGACGAGCGGTCCGCGCAATGACGGCCCGCGCGGCGTTGTCGTTCGTCGAAACGCTGCGCGACGCGGCAGTCCGCGATCTGGCGTGGCTGCTGTCGAGCCCGAGCCTGCTGACGGCGGCGCCCGGCGCGCCGCTCGCGCAGCCGTGGTCCGACGCCACGGAACAGGCGGCCGCAGAGGCCTGGCTGGCCGCGCTCGATGCGGCGCCCGAGCCGCTGCACCGCGCGCTCGAAGGGCTGCGCCCGGTCCGGCTCGGCCGCTATGCGGAATGCCTGCTCGAATACTTCCTCACGCACGGGCCGTCGCTGCGGCTCGTCGCGGCCAACCTCGCGCTGCGCATCAATGGCCAGACGCTCGGCGAGGTGGACTTCCTCGTCGATACGCCCGGCGGTCAGCGCCTGCATTGGGAGCTGGCGGTGAAGTGCTACCTGTGCGCACCGGTGCGCGACGCGGCCGCGCTCGCCGATTTCGTCGGCCCGAATCTCGTCGACCGCTTCGATCGCAAGCGCGGCCGGCTGATCAGCCACCAGTTGCGCCTGAGCGGGCGCGACGGATTCGCGCGGCTCGGATACGGCGCGCTGGCCGATGCACAGATGTTCATCAAGGGATGGCTGTTCTATCCGCACGGTGTGCCGTTGCCGCGCGTCGCCGGCGACATTGCGCCGGTCCACCCGCGCGGCTTCTGGCTGACGCACGCGCAGTGGGCGGAGTGGGCGGCCGCGCAGCCGGCGGATGTCGCGTGGGCCGTGCTGCCGCGGCTCGCATGGCTCGCGCCGCGGCGCATCGCACCGGGCGACGCGGCGCCCGAGCCGTTCGCGGCCACGCACGCGCTGCCGGCAGTGCTGACGGCGCGCCAGGCGCCGGCATTGATCGGCGTCTATGCGCGGGGCGGCGACGGCACATGGCACGAGACCGCGCGCGGGTTCGTCGTGCCGGACGACTGGCCCGAGCAGGCGCAGGCATTCGCGTCGCTGGCCGCCTGACGCGGGCTCCGGCCGGCGCTTACCACCAGCGATGGAAGTGGTGCACGGGGCCGACGCCGTGGCCGACGTCGAGACGGCCGCTTGCGGCGATCGCGCCGGTCAGGTACGCCTTCGCTTCGCGCACGGCGGTCTCGAGGTCCGGATGCCGCGGCAGCAGCGCCGCGATGGCCGACGACAGCGTGCAGCCCGTGCCATGCGTATTGGCGACCGGCACGCGCGCGCCGTCGAGCCGCACGGTGCGCGTCGCGTCGACGAGCCAGTCGGGGCTCGACTGGCTGTCCGGCAGATGGCCGCCCTTCATCAGCACCGCATGCGCGCCGATCTCCAGCAGTGCGCGGCCCTGGCGGACCATTTCATCTTCGGTCGCGGCCTCTGTGTCGCCCAGCAGCGCGGCCGCCTCGGGCAGGTTCGGCGTGACGACCGTGGCGAGCGGCAATAGCTCGCCGCGCAGCGCGTCGACTGCGTCCGGCGCGAGCAGCGCGTGTGCGCTTTTCGAGATCATCACCGTATCGAGCACGACGTAGCGGGGCGCGTAACGGCGCAGCGCGTCGGCGACCGCGCGTACGATCGGCGCGTTCGCGAGCATGCCGATCTTCACCGCGTCGATCCGGATGTCGCCGAACACCGCGTCGAGCTGAGCGGTCACGAATGCCGGATCGGGCGCGTGCACGCCGGTTACGCCGCACGTGTTCTGCGCGGTCAGCGCGGTGATCACGCTCGCGCCGTACGCGCCGAGCGCGGAAAACGTCTTCAGGTCGGCCTGGATGCCTGCGCCGCCGCCCGAATCGGAGCCGGCGATCGTCAGGACGTTGGGGATCGGTTGAGTCATGATGGCAAAGCGCCGGTCCGGGAACCGGCGCGGACAGGCGCGAACGGGAAGCGGGGCGTCAGTGTTTCGCCTCGCCGATCAGCGCGACCGAATCGAACTGGCGCTGGTTCGCCTGGTGGCGGCGCATCACGAGCCACATCGTCAGGCAGACGAAGGTGCCGAACAGCACGATCACGACGCCGACCGGCACGTCGAGCCACACGAGCACCGCGTACAGGCACAGCATGACGAGCACCGACAGGTTCTCGTTGAAGTTCTGCACCGCGATCGAGTGGCCGGCCGACAGCAGCACGTGGCCGCGGTGCTGCAGCAGCGCGTTCATCGGCACGACGAAGTAGCCGGACAGCGCGCCGACGCACATCAGGAACAGGTACGCGATGAGCAGGTAGACCGGCATGCGGACGTGGCCGAAGTGGATGACCCAGTTCGACGGGAACAGGTCGCGCGTATAGAACGCCATCAGCATCACCGCGATGCCCATCACGATGCCGACGGGCAGCACGGTGAGCGACTTCTTCAGCGGGATCCGGCCGGCTGCGGCAATCGCGCCGGCCGCGACGCCGACCGCGACGACAGCCTGCAGCAGCGCGCCTTCGGACAGCGACATGCCGAGCGACACCTCGGCCCACTTCAGCACGATGAACTGCAGGGTGGCGCCCGCGCCCCAGAACAGCGTCGTGACCGCGAGCGAGATCTGGCCGAGCTTGTCGCGCCAGAGCGCCATGAAGCAATCCGCGAAGTCGGTGACGAGCTTGACGGGGCCGTGCTGCTGGCGCGGGTAGCGCGCGCCGGTATCGGGAATACGCAGGTTGAACAGGGCGGCAATCACGTAGATTGCCATGATGATCGCCATCGCGGCTTCGGCCGGCGTGTTGATCCAGGAGGGCGTGTGCGCGATCACGTGCGATGCGATATGCGGACTGATCAGCGCGCCGCCGAGCACGGTGCCGAGGATGATCGAGCTGACGGTCGTGCCTTCGATCCAGCCGTTCGCTGCAACGAGCCGGTCGGCCGGCAGCAGCTCGGTGAGTATCCCGTACTTCGCGGGCGAGTAGGCCGCCGCGCCGAAGCCGACGATGCCGTACGCGATCAGCGGATGCGCGCCGAACAGCATGATCAGGCAGCCGACGACCTTGATCGAGTTGGTGATGAACATCACGCGTCCCTTCGGGCGCGAATCCGCGAAGGCGCCGACGAACGCTGCGAGTACCACATAGGACAACACGAAGAACAGCTTCAGCAGCGGTGTCATCCAGTTCGGCGCGTTAAGGTCTTTCAGCAGGGCAATGGCGGCGATGAGTAGCGCATTGTCGGCCAGCGACGAAAAAAACTGCGCGGCCATGATGGTGTAAAAACCTTTTTTCATCTGATGCGATGCTTTCGTCGCTGCGGCTCGGCCGCGAAGGCCGCCTGGTATGCGATCGGCTTATTCCGTTCGAAATGGGTTGTGCGCACGGCTTTATAACACGAAAATACAGCGATTCGGACTAGCAAGATTCCCCGATCGTTCCGCAAGTTGTCGGCTTCGGCGCCCAAAAGGCGCGGTAAGCTGCTGATTCGCAAGCGTCTTTACGTAAATTTCCCATGCCGCGCCCGATCTCCGCCACCATCCATACCGCCGCCCTCGCGAACAATCTCTCCGTCGTCCGCCGCTATGCCGGTCAGTCCAAGGTCTGGGCGATCGTCAAGGCCAACGCGTACGGCCACGGCCTCGCGCGCGCGTTTCCCGGACTGCGCGGCACCGACGGGTTCGGGCTGCTCGACCTCGACGAGGCGGTCAAGCTGCGCGAACTCGGCTGGGCCGGCCCGATCCTGCTGCTCGAAGGGTTCTTCCGCTCGACCGACCTCGACGTGGTCGACCGCTACAGCCTGACCACGACCGTCCACAACGACGAGCAGATGCGGATGCTGGAGACGGCGCGGCTGTCGAAGCCGATCAACGTGCAGTTGAAGATGAACAGCGGGATGAACCGGCTCGGCTACCTGCCCGAGAAGTACCGCGCCGCGTGGGAGCGCGCGCGCGCCTGTCCCGGCATCGGCCAGATCACGTTGATGACCCATTTTTCGGACGCGGACAGCGAGCGCGGCGTCGCCGACCAGATGGCCGCGTTCGAGCGCGGCGCGGAAAACATCGCCGGCGCGCGCAGCCTCGCGAACTCCGCGGCGGTGCTCTGGCACCCGGGCACGCATTTCGACTGGGTGCGCCCGGGGATCATCCTGTACGGCGCATCGCCGTCCGGCCGCTCGGCCGACATTGCCGACACGGGCCTCAAGCCGGCGATGACGCTCGCGTCCGAGCTGATCGCGGTGCAGACGATCGCGAAGGGGCAGGCGATCGGTTACGGCTCGACGTACTCCGCGCAGGCGCAGATGCGCATCGGCGTCGTCGCGTGCGGCTACGCGGACGGCTATCCGCGCGTTGCGCCCGAGGGCACGCCGGTGATCGTCGACGGCATCCGCACGCGGATCGTCGGCCGCGTGTCGATGGACATGATCACGGTCGACCTGACCCCGTGCCCGCAGGCGGGCGTTGGCTCGCGCGTCGAGCTGTGGGGCAACGACCTGCCGATCGACGACGTCGCGCGTCACTGCGGGACGATCGGCTATGAACTGATGTGCGCGGTGGCCGCCCGCGTGCCGGTGCGCGCGGAATAAGGGCGCACCGCGTGGCGAAACAGAAAACCATCTACGTCTGCAGCGAGTGCGGCGGCCAGACGCCGAAGTGGCAGGGGCAATGCCCGTCGTGCCAGGCCTGGAACACGCTCGTCGAGTCGGTGGCCGAATCGCCGGCCGCGCACCGCTTCCAGTCGCTCGCGAAGCGTGCGCCGGTGCAGCGCCTCGTCGACATCGAAGCGGCCGACGTGCCGCGCTTCTCGACCGGGATCGGCGAGTTCGACCGGGTGCTCGGCGGCGGGCTCGTCGCGGGCGGCGTGGTGCTGATCGGCGGCGATCCGGGCATCGGCAAGTCGACGCTGCTGTTGCAGTCGCTCGCGGACATCGCGAACGAACGGCGCGCACTCTATATCAGCGGTGAGGAATCGGCCGCGCAGATCGCGTTGCGCGCGCAACGGCTCGCGCTCCTCGACGGCGGTGCGCCGGCGGCCGAGCTGAAGCTGCTGGCCGAGATCCAGCTCGAGAAGATCCAGGCCGCGATCGATGCGGAGCGGCCGGACGTCGCGGTCATCGACTCGATCCAGACCGTCTATTCGGAGGCGCTGACGTCGGCGCCGGGTTCCGTCGCGCAGGTGCGCGAGTGCGCGGCGCAGCTCACGCGCATCGCGAAGCAGTCGGGCACCGCGATCATCATGGTCGGGCATGTGACGAAGGAGGGCAACCTCGCCGGCCCGCGCGTGCTCGAGCACATCGTCGACACGGTGCTGTATTTCGAAGGCGACACGCACTCGTCGTTCCGCCTCGTGCGCGCGTTCAAGAACCGCTTCGGCGCCGTCAACGAACTCGGTGTGTTCGCGATGACCGAGCGCGGGCTGCGTGGCGTCGCGAATCCGTCCGCGCTGTTCCTGTCGCAGCACGAGCAGGTCGTGCCAGGCTCGTGCGTGCTCGTGACGCAGGAGGGCACCCGGCCGCTGCTCGTCGAGATCCAGGCGCTCGTCGATACCGCGCACGTGCCGAACCCGCGCCGCCTCGCGGTCGGCCTCGAGCAGAACCGGCTCGCGATGCTGCTCGCGGTGCTGCACCGCCATGCGGGCATCGCGTGCTTCGACCAGGACGTGTTCCTCAACGCGGTGGGTGGCGTGAAGATCACGGAGCCCGCCGCCGACCTCGCGGTGCTGCTCGCGATCCATTCGTCGATGCGCAACAAGCCGCTGCCGAAGGGCTTGATCGTATTCGGCGAAGTGGGGCTGGCCGGCGAAATCCGGCCGTCCCCGCGTGGGCAGGAGCGTTTGCGCGAGGCCGCGAAGCTCGGTTTCACGACCGCGCTGATCCCGAAGGCGAACGCGCCGAAACAGCCTGTCGACGGGCTGGAGGTGATGGCGGTCGAGCGGATCGAGCAGGCGATCGACCGGGTACGCGGGCTGGAGTGAGTGCCTTGCCGCGCGACGCGGAGGCCGCGCCCCGGCGTTCGGTCGCGTAATTCGCTGTAAAGAATATGTAGGGATGTGTAACCCGCCGGACATTCCTTTTCCCTATCCTTGGGCGAATTGTCGAACCGCGCAATGCCGCGCAATGCGAAAGGGACCTATGTTGAAACAGTCTGGGCAAGTGCCGGGCGGACGCGTCTACAACCTGCGCGGCTGCCGTGTGTCGGAGCCGATTCGCCAGCCGTGGGGCGGTGGGTGCCGGATCGTCGAATGGATCGATGACGACGGGCGCCTCGCGCGCCGGGTCGTGTCGGAGGATGTGACGGAGGCGGAAGTGGCCGCGACGATCCGGCGGCCGACCGAAGGGCGCCGTCACCTGATGGGCGACGACGAGCAGATGCCGCGCGACACGCTGCCGCGGCGTTGAGCCGCCGGGTGTCGCACGACGGACGATGAAGAGGCCGGGCCCATGCGCCCGGCCTCGCCGTATCCGGCGTCCGTGCGGCGCTCAGCCGATCTGCTCGAGTTCTTCCTGTGCGGCGAGCCAGTCCGTTTCGACGGCTTCGAGGCGGGCGTTGACGTCGCCGAGCTTGCGGATCGCGTCGGTCAGTTCCGTCTTGCGGGCGGCCTCGTAGCTCGCCGGATCGGCAACGAACGCGTCGAGGCGCGCCTTCTCCGCGTGCAGCGTCTCCATTTCCTTTTCCAGCTTCGTGATGCGCGACTGCAGCGGCTTCTTCAGATGCGACAGGCGCTGCCGTGCCTCGGCCTCCTGGCGCTTCTGGTCCTTGCGGTTGACGGCCGGCCCCGCGCCTGCCGCCGCCGCGCTGTCGGCCTTCGCGGCGGCGCGCTGCTCGGCCGCATGCTGCAGCAGCCAGTCGCGATAGTCGTCGAGATCGCCGTCGAACGGCTGCAGCCGGTGCTTCGCGACGAGCATGAACTGGTCGGTCGTCGCACGCAGCAGGTGCCGGTCGTGCGACACGAGGATCAGCGTGCCCTCGAATTGCGCGAGCGCCATCGTCAGCGCGTGGCGCGTCTCGAGGTCGAGGTGGTTGGTCGGCTCGTCGAGCAGCAGCAGGTTCGGCTTCTGCCAGATGATCAGCGCGAGCGCGAGGCGTGCCTTCTCGCCGCCCGAGAACGGGCCGACGGGGCTCGTCGCCATGTCGCCCGAGAAATTGAAGCCGCCGAGGAAGTCGCGCAGCTCCTGTTCGCGGGTGTCGGGTGCGAGCCGCGCGAGGTGCGCGAGCGGCGAATCGTCCTCGCGCAGCGTTTCGAGCTGGTGCTGCGCGAAATAGCCGATCGTCAGGCCCTTGCCTTGGCGGACGTGGCCCGACAGCGGCGCGAGCGTGGCGGCCAGTGTCTTGATCAGCGTCGACTTGCCCTGGCCGTTCGCGCCGAGCAGGCCGATGCGCTGGCCGTTCTGGATCGACAGCGACACGCGCTCGACGATCGGGATCTCGGCGCCGCCGTCGCCGAGGTAGCCGCAGCGGACGTCTTCCATCACCATCATCGGGTTCGGCGCGGCGTCGGGCGTGCGGAATTCGAACGTGAACGGCGATGCGATGTGCGCCGGCGCGATCAGCTCCATCTTCTCGAGCGCCTTCATCCGGCTCTGCGCCTGGCGTGCCTTGGTGGCCTTGGCCTTGAACCGGTCGACGAAGCTCTGCAGGTGCTCGATCGTCTTGCGCTGCTTCTCGTACGCGCTTTGCTGCAGCGCGAGCTGCTGCGCGCGCAGCACTTCGAACTGCGAGTAGTTGCCGCCGTAGCGCTTCACCTGGCGGTTCTCGAGATGCAGCGTCACGTTGCAGATGGAATCGAGGAATTCGCGGTCGTGCGAAATCACGACGAGCGTGCCGGGGTAGCGGTGCAGCCAGTCTTCAAGCCAGACGATTGCGTCGAGGTCGAGGTGGTTCGTCGGTTCGTCGAGCAGCAGCAGGTCGGACCGGCACATGAGCGCCTGCGCGAGGTTCAGGCGCATGCGCCAGCCGCCGGAGAAGCTCGCGACCGGCTCGCGCGTCTGCGCGAGCGTGAAGCCCAGGCCGAGCAGCAGCGCCTCCGCGCGCGCCGGCGCGGTGTAGCCGTCGGCGTCGGCGAACGCCGCGTGCGCTTCCGCTTCGGCGGCGCCGTCATGCGCGGTGGACGCGGCGGCGATGCGCGCCTCGATCTCGCGCAGCGCGGCGTCGCCGTCGAGCGTGTAGTCGAGCGCCGTGCGGTCGACGGCGGGCGTTTCCTGCGACACGTGGGCGATCCGCCACGACGGCGGCATCGAAAAATCGCCGGCGTCAGCGTGCAGTTCGCCGCGCAGTACCGCGAACAGCGTTGACTTGCCGGCGCCGTTCGCGCCGATCAGGCCGGCTTTCTCGCCGGGATTGAGCACGAACGAGGCCGCGTCGAAAAGCGGCTTGGTGCCGCGCGCAAGGCTGAACTGATTGAAACGGATCACGACGGAAATGACTGGGCAAAACCGCTATTCTAGACTGCGGACCGCGCACCGGGCATTGGCCGTTCGGGAGATCGCGCGCTGGCGCGATTTCATATAGGGTCAGGGCTGGCCTGATATTGGCGTGGACAGGCCCTATACTCCACGTCGGTCCGATTTCGAAGGGGGTAGCCCGATGTCCAAACTGTATTCCTTCAGCGCGGAGACGCTCGCCGGTGCGCCGGTGTCGCTCGACGCGTATCGCGGCAAGGTGCTGCTGATCGTCAATACCGCGAGCGAATGCGGGTTCACGCCGCAGTACGCGGGCCTGCAGAAGCTCTACGACCAGTACACGGCGCGCGGCTTCTCGGTGCTCGGTTTCCCGTGCAACCAGTTCGGCAAGCAGGAGCCGGGCGACGCCGCGCAGATCGGCGCGTTCTGCGAGCGCAACTACGGCGTCACGTTCCCGATGTTCGCGAAGATCGACGTGAAGGGCGACCACGCGCACCCGCTGTATCGCTACCTGACCGACGAAGCGCCCGGCATCCTCGGGCTCAAGGCGATCAAGTGGAACTTCACGAAGTTTCTCGTCGATCGCGACGGCAGGATCGTCAAGCGCTATGCGCCGTCGACCAAGCCCGACGAAATCGCCGCCGACGTCGAAAAGCTGCTGTGACGGGGGGCGGGGCGGCCAACGCTCGGTCCCCGCCAACGACGGGCGCTACAGAATCGGCGCGAACAGCCGGGCGATGTGCATCGCGACCCGCCGCCATGCCGGCGAGTGCCGGTATTCGCCTTCATCGACCTCGTATGCCTGCGCGAAGTCGGCCGCGAGCATCGTTTCGACCTCGTCGGCGAACGTGCGGTCGACGGTCAGCACCATGATCTCGAAGTTGAGGCGGAACGACCGGTTGTCGAGATTCGCGCTGCCGATCGCAGCGGCGCGGCGGTCGATCAGCACGACCTTCTGGTGAAGGAAGCCCGGCCGGTAGCGGAACACCTTGACGCCGGCGTCGACGAGGTCGCGCGCATAAAGCTTCGACGCCTCGAACACGACGTAGTGGTCGCGCCGGCTCGGAATCAGGATGCGCACGTCGACGCCGCGCATCACCGCAAGCTTGAGCGCGGCGATCACGGCTTCGTCCGGGACGAGATACGGCGTCGTGATCCACACCCGTTCGCGCGCCGCGTTGATCGCCTCGACGAAGAACAGCGAGCCGGTTTCCTGCTGGTCGGCCGGCCCCATCGGCACCGCGAGGCAATGCATGTCGGCGTCGGCGAGCGCGGCGGGCGGCGGCGCGAGCGGCGGCAGCTTCTGCGTCGCCCAGTGCCAGTCTTCCGCGAACACGTACTGGATGCTCGCGACGGCGGGGCCGCGCACCTCGATGTGCGTGTCGCGCCACGGCGACAGCCGCGGTTTCGCGCCCAGATATTCGACGCCGACGTTGTGCCCGCCGACGAACGCGAGATTGCCGTCGACGACGACGATCTTGCGGTGATTGCGGAAGTTGAGCTGGAACCGGTTGACGAACTGGCGCTTGGTCGCGAACGGATGGACTTCGACGCCGCCCGCGCGCAGCGCGTCGACGTAGCCGTGCGGCAGGTCGAAGCTGCCGATGCTGTCGTACAGCACGTAGCAGCGCACGCCCGCGGCGGCGCGCGCGAGCAGCGCATCGTGCAGCATCTGGCCGAGCGCGTCGTCGCGGATGATGAAGAACTGGACGATCACGTAGTCGCGCGCATTGTCGATTGCCGACAGGATCGCCGCGAACGTCGCTTCGCCGTTGACGAGCGTGCGCACCGCATTGCCGGCGAGGAACGGCATGCCGCCGAGCCGCGTGAGCGCGCGCACCGCGGCCTCGCCGAGCGCGTCCGCGGGCGGGCCCTCGGTCGAGCCGCAGTCGTGCCACGGCACGGGGTGGGTGTGCGTGCGCAGCATTTCCGCCTCGTGGCGCCGCGCGTCGACGTAGCCGGAGAACTTGCTGCGGCCGAGGAACAGATACGGGATCAGCGTCAGGTAGGGCATCGCGGCAAGCGACACCGCCCACGCGATCGCGCCTTGCGACGTGCGGGTATTGAGGATGGCGTGGCAGGCCGCGATCACCCCGAGCACATGGATGGCGAGGATGAGCGTGCCAAGATGTAGCCAGTCGAGGGTCATAGGCGCGTGACGGACTCCTGCAGTCGTGCGGCGCGGCGGCCGCTTACGCGCATCTTACCGAACCGTGCGGCGAAGCGGGGCGTACTGGGGCGCCGCGCCGCGCGCACGGTCGGGGCCGGTGACGGCCGTCAGGCTTTCAGCGGAAGATCCGACGCCTGGATCAGGAACACGCTGTCCTCGCCGGCGCTGGTCGACAGCCACGTCATCTCGAGGCCGCCGAATGCCGCCTCGACGTTCTCGCGCTCGTTGCCGATCTCGACGACGAGCACGCCGTCGTCGTGCAGCCAGTTGCGCGCGTCGGCGATGATGCGGCGGACGATATCCATCCCGTCGTCGCCGCCCGCGAGCGCCATCTGGGGCTCGTGCCGGTATTCAGGCGGCAGCGCCGCCATCGACGCCGCGTTCACGTACGGCGGGTTTGTCAGGATCACGTCGTAGCGCGCGCCGGGCTCGGTCGAGCGGAACACGGGCAGCGGCGTGTAGAGGTCGCCGCGGTGCAGCGCGATGCGGTCCTGGAGGCCGTAGTCGCGCACGTTGATCTCGGCGACTTCGAGCGCCTTGTCGGACAGGTCGACCGCGTCGATCTCCGCGTTCGGGAATGCGCTCGCCGCGAGGATCGCGAGGCAGCCGGAGCCCGTGCACAGCTCGAGCACCGCGCCGACCTGCTCGGGGTCGGCGACATACGGCTGCAGCCCGTCGTCGAGCAGTTCGCCGATGAACGAGCGCGGCACGATCACGCGCTCGTCGACGTAGAAGCGATGGCCGTGCATCCATGCTTCATGCGTGAGGTACGCGGCCGGCACGCGCTCGGCCGCGCGCCGCTCGACCACCGCGAGCACCGCGTCGATCTCTTCGGGCAACAGGCGCGCGTCGAGGAACGGCTCGAGCGTGTCGAGCGGCAGGTCGAGCGTGTGCAGCACGAGATAGGCCGCTTCGTCATACGCATTGTCCGAGCCGTGGCCGAATGCGAGCTTCGCCTTCGAGAAGCGCGTGACTGCGTAGCGCAGCAGGTCGCGGACTGTTGCAAAAGGTGTCGTCGTCATGCGGGGCTCCGTCAGGCGATCAGTTGTTCGAGCACGCGGCGATACACGTTCTTCAGCGGGTCGATAAAGCGGACCTCGATGTGCTCGTCGATCTTGTGGATGCTGCCGTTCGGCGGGCCGAACTCGATCACCTGCGGGCAGATGCGCGCGATGAAGCGCCCGTCGGACGTGCCGCCCGTCGTCGACAACTCGGTCGTGAGGCCGGTTTCCGCGCGGATCGCCGTCTCGAGCGCGCTCGACAGCTCGCCGCGCGGCGTCAGGAACGGCAGGCCGCTGACCGACCAGTTGAGTTCGTAGTCGAACCCGTGCTTGTCGAGGATCGCGTGCACGCGCGCCTGCAGGCCTTCGACGGTGCTCGCCGTCGAGAAGCGGAAGTTGAACAGCAGGTTGGCGTGGCCGGGGATCACGTTGGTCGCGCCGGTGCCTGCATGCAGGTTCGACACCTGCCAGGTGGTCGGCGGGAAGTATTCGTTGCCTTCGTCCCACTGTTCGGCGGCGAGCTCGGCGAGCGCCGGCGCGAGCAGGTGGATCGGGTTCTTCGCGAGGTGCGGGTACGCGATGTGGCCTTGCACGCCCTTGACGATCAGCTCGCCGGACATCGAGCCGCGGCGGCCGTTCTTCACGACGTCGCCGAGTTCGGCGGTCGACGTCGGCTCGCCGACGATGCAGTAGTCGAGGCGCTCGCCGCGTGCGTCGAGCAGCTCGACGACCTTCACGGTGCCGTCGGTCGCCGGGCCTTCCTCGTCGCTCGTGATCAGGAGCGCGATCGAGCCGCGGTGGTCCGGGTGCGCGGCGACGAATTCCTCGGCCGCGACGACGAAGCCGGCGAGCGAGGTCTTCATGTCGGCTGCGCCGCGGCCATACAGCTTGCCGTCGCGGTGCGCGGGGACGAACGGCGGCGACGTCCATTGCTCGAGCGGGCCGGTCGGCACGACGTCGGTGTGGCCGGCGAATGCGAGCAGCTTGCCGTCGCGGCCGTCGGCGCCGCGCTTGACGGCCCACAGATTGGTCACGCCGTGCGACGCGATCGTCTCGCATTCGAAGCCGAGCGCGGCGAGGCGCTCGGTCATGATCTGCTGGCAATGCTGGTCGTCGGGCGTCACGGACGCGCGGGCGATCAGCTGTTCGGTAAGGACTAGGGTGGCGGACATGGTTCGAACCACTTTCGATAAAAAATGCCGGCGCGGTGGCCGGCAGCGATGAGGCTTCGGGCGCGTGCAGCGCGGGCGGGACCTACGCGGCGAACAGCGCCGCGTACTGGTCGGCCGCGAAGCCGAGCGATTTCACGCGGCCGTTGACGACCAGCACGGGCCGCTTGATGACCGACGGCTTGTGGATCATCAGCGCGATTGCGCCGGACGGCGTCTCGGCGGCTGCCTTCAGGTCGTCGCCCAGGCCGCGCCACGTGGTGCCGCGCCGGTTCAGCAGCACGTCGAGCGACACGTCCTTCAGCCAGTCCTGGATCAGCGGCGCGCTGACGCCGGCCTTCTTGAAGTCGTGAAACTCGAACTCGACACCGTGATCGTCGAGCCACACGCGGGCCTTCTTCACGGTGTCGCAGTTCGGAATGCCGTACACGACCACGGTGTGCGGCTTCGCCATCAATCGCCTCGCAGCAGCTCGTTCAGGCCGACCTTCGCGCGGGTCTTCGCGTCGACCTTCTTGACGATCACCGCGCAGTACAGGCTGTGCGAGCCGTCCTTCGACGGCAGGTTGCCCGCGACGACGACCGAGCCGGCCGGAATGCGGCCGTAGCTGATTTCGCCGGTTTCGCGGTCGTAGATCTTCGTGCTCTGGCCGAGGTACACGCCCATCGAGATCACCGAGTTCTCCTCGACGATCACGCCTTCGACGACTTCCGAGCGCGCGCCGATGAAGCAGTTGTCCTCGATGATGACCGGGTTTGCCTGCAGCGGCTCGAGCACGCCGCCGATGCCGACGCCGCCCGACAGGTGCACGTTCTTGCCGATCTGCGCGCACGAACCGACCGTTGCCCACGTGTCGACCATCGTGCCTTCGTCGACGTACGCGCCGATGTTCGTGTACGACGGCATCAGCACGACGTTCTTCGCGATGAACGAGCCGCGGCGCGCGATCGCCGGCGGCACGACGCGGAAGCCGCCCGCGGCGAAGTCTTCTGCCGTGTAGTTCGCGAACTTCGACGGAACCTTGTCGTAGAACTGCGAGTAGCCGCCGGCCGGCATCGGTGCGTTGTCTTCGAGGCGGAACGACAGCAGCACGGCCTTCTTCAGCCACTGGTGCACGGTCCAGTCGCCGTCGATCTTCTCGGCGACGCGCAGCGCACCCTTGTCGAGCTGCTCGATCGCGTGTGCGACGGCTTCGCGGACTTCGGCGGGCGCGGCCTTCGGCGACAGCTCGGCGCGGTTTTCCCAGGCGGTATCGATGATTTGCTGAAGTTGTTGCGACATGTTCGTTTTCGCAGGAGATGGATGGAATTGATCGGGATGGCCGATTACCGCGCGAGGCCGCGGCAGAAATCGACGATGCGTTGCGCGCCCTCGACGCATTCGGGGGTGCCCGCGACGAGCGCGATCCGGATGAAATCGCGGCCCGGGTTCATGCCGTGCGCGTCGCGCGCGAGGTACGAGCCGGGCAGAACCGTCACATTATAGTCGGCGTACAGGCGCCGGGCGAACTCGGTGTCCGACAGCCCGGTGCGCGCGACGTTGGCCCACAGGTAGAACGCGGCGTCCGGCAGTTTCACGTCGATCACGTCGGCGAGCATCGGCGTCACGGTGTTGAACTTCTGCAGGTACAGCGCGCGGTTCTCGCGCACGTGCGCCTCGTCGTCCCACGCGGCGATGCTCGCCTGCTGCCAGACAGGCGACAGCGCGGCGCCGTGGTACGTGCGGTAAAGCAGGAACTTCTTCAGCAGCGCCGGATCGCCCGCGACGAACCCCGAGCGCATGCCCGGCACGTTCGAGCGCTTCGACAGGCTCGACAGCATCACGAGCCGCTCGAAGCCGCGGCCGAGGCGGTGCGCGGCCTCGAGCCCGCCGAGCGGGGGGCGGGATTCGTCGAAGTAGATTTCCGAATAGCATTCGTCGGACGCGATCACGAAGCCGTGGCGGTCCGACAGCGCGAACAGCTCGCGCCAGTCGTCGAGCGTGAGCACCGCGCCCGTCGGGTTGCCGGGGGAGCACACGTACAGCAGCCGGGTGCGTGCCCAGACGTTTTCCGGCACGGCCGCGTAGTCGCACGCGAAGTTGCGGGCCGGGTCGCTGTTCGCGAAGTACGGCTCGGCGCCCGCGAGCAGCGCCGCGCCCTCGTAAATTTGATAGAACGGATTCGGACAGAGTACGATCGCTTTCTCGCCGCTTTCGGAGCGGTTCGGGTCGATCACCGTCTGCGCCAGCGCGAACAGCGCCTCGCGCGAGCCGGATGCGGGCAGCACCTGCGTCGCCGGATCGATCGCCGGCAGCCCGTAGCGGCGCTCGAGCCAGCGCGCGATCGACGTGCGCAGCGCGTCCGAGCCGGCCGTGGCCGGATACGAGGCAAGGCCGTCGAGCGCGGCCACCGCGGCGTCGCGGATCAGTGCCGGGGTCGGGTGCTTGGGCTCGCCAATGCCGAAGCTGATCGGCTTCAAGCTGGCGGCGGGCGTCACGTCCTTGAACAGGGCGCGCAGCTTTTCGAAGGGATAGGGCTGGAGCGAGTCGAGTCGAGGATTCACGGGCGAAGCGGCCATCGCGGCCGGTTTGGAGCGAAAGGGGCGGCGTGCGCGCCGCGCGGCAGCGAGGCGGGGCCGATGAAGCGGCGCGTGTCGCGACCGACGATTATAGCGTGACGGAATGCGGTCACGGCGGGCCGGAACGCCGGCCGGGCAATGAAAGATAGAGGGTATCGAACGAGATGAATAATGCGGTACGCGGCAGCCTGCCGACGCTGGCGATCCTGGTCGGCGCGTCGGTATGGGGCCTGATCTGGTATCCGCTGCGGATCCTCGCGTCGCTGGGCGTGACGGGCACTGCAGCGAGCGCGCTGACGAGCGTCGTCGCGTTCCTGTTCGTCATCGTCGCCAGGCGCAGCACGATCGCGACGCTGCGCTGGCACTGGGTGCTGCCCGGGATCGCGGTGACGGCCGGCGTGACGAACCTCGGTTTCGTCTGGGGCACCATCCACGGCGAGGTGCTGCGGGTGATGCTGCTGTTCTATCTGACCCCCGCATGGACCGCGATCTACGCGCACTTCCTGCTGCGCGAACGGCTCACGTGGGCGGGCGCGGGGCTCGCCGCGCTGTCGATCAGCGGCGCGATGCTGATGTTGTGGTCGCCGCAGCTCGGCGTGCCGCTGCCGGCCAACCCGGCCGAATGGGCGGGGCTCGCGGCCGGGCTCTCGTTCGCGATGAGCAACGTGCTCGTGATCAAGGCGAGCCGCGAGCTGCCGCAGATGCGCGCCGAGATGCGCACCGCGACGCTGTTCGGCGGCGCGGCCGTGTTCGGCGCGATCGCGTCGCTGTTCGAGGGGCTGCCGGCCGTGCCGACGAGCGGCAATCTCGGCGTGGCGGCGCTGATCGTCGTCGGGATCGGCGTGACGATGGCGTCGAACAACCTGCTCGTCCAGTACGGGCTCGCCCGCGTGCCGGCGAACCGCGCGTCGATCATCATGCTGTTCGAGATCGTGATCACCGCACTGTCGGCGTGGGTGTTCGCGCACGAATTGCCGAGCGCGCGCGAGTGGGCGGGCGGCGCGTGCATCGTGCTCGCGACGCTGCTGTCGAGCCGGGTCCACCGGTCGAGTCAGGCGCAGGACAAACCCGGCGGCGGGCGGGACGGCGCACGCGCGATGGTATGATGGGTGCCGTTTGCGGGGCACAACGCTTGAGCACGGCTTGAGCGCGCGGCCCCGCTTTTGAATTCGGGGGCGCGCCGCGCGCAAGGGCCGGCAGGTCCGGCGCGGCGTGCCGCCGTCCGTTTCACACATTCTTCACATCCGATACCGCCGTGCGTCTGAGCTCGATCAAACTCGCTGGCTTCAAATCCTTCGTCGATCCCACGCATTTCCAGGTTCCGGGCCAGCTCGTCGGCGTCGTGGGCCCGAACGGCTGCGGCAAGTCCAACATCATCGACGCCGTGCGCTGGGTGCTCGGCGAGTCGCGCGCGTCCGAACTGCGCGGCGAGTCCATGCAGGACGTGATCTTCAACGGCTCGACCGCGCGCAAGCCGGGCAGCCGGGCGAGCGTCGAGCTGATCTTCGACAACTCCGACGGCCGCGCCGCCGGCCAGTGGGGCCAGTACGGCGAGATCGCCGTGAAGCGCGTGCTGACGCGCGACGGCACGTCGAGCTACTACATCAACAACCTGCCGGCGCGCCGCCGCGACATCCAGGACATCTTCCTCGGCACGGGCCTCGGGCCGCGTGCGTACGCGATCATCGGGCAGGGCATGATCGCGCGGATCATCGAGGCGAAGCCGGAAGAGCTGCGCGTGTTCCTCGAGGAAGCCGCGGGCGTGTCGAAGTACAAGGAACGCCGCCGCGAGACCGAGAACCGCCTGCACGACACGCGCGAGAACCTGACGCGCGTCGAGGACATCATCCGCGAACTCGCCGCGAACCTCGAGAAGCTCGAGGCGCAGGCGGTCGTCGCGACCCGGTACAAGGAACTCGTCGCGGACGGCGAGGAGAAGCAGCGCCTGCTGTGGCTGCTGCGCAAGAACGAGGCCGGCGGCGAGCAGCAGAAGCAGCAACGCGCGATCGAGCAGGCGCAGATCGACCTCGACGCGCAGACCGCGAAGCTGCGCGAGGTCGAGTCGCAGCTCGAGACGCTGCGGGTCGCGCACTACGCGGCGAGCGACGCGATGCAGGGCGCGCAGGGCGCGCTCTACGAAGCGAACGCCGAAGTCAGCCGGCTCGAAGCCGAGATCAGGTTCATCGTCGAATCGCGCAACCGCGTGCAGGCGCAGATCGCCGCGCTCAACGCGCAGCGCGAGCAGTGGCGCGCGCAGGCCGAAAAGGCGCAGGACGAGCTCGAGGACGCCGAGGAAGCGCGCGCGATCGCGGACGAAAAGGCCGCGCTCGCCGAGGACGCCGCCGCGGCGAAGCACGACGCGCTGCCGGCACTCGAGGCGACCTGGCGCGATGCACAGGCGCAGCTCAACGACGAGCGCGCGCGGATCGCGCAGACCGAGCAGTCGCTGAAGCTCGAGGCCGCGCATCAGCGCAACGCCGATCAGCAACTTCAGCAGCTCCAGCAGCGGCACGAGCGCCTGAAGGCGGAATCCGGCGGGCTCGACGTGCCGGACGAAGCGCAGCTCGAGGAATTGCGCATGCAGCTCGCCGAGCAGGAGGAAATCCTGTCCGACGCGCAGGCGCGCGTGGCGGACGCGCAGGAAACGGTGCCGCGCCTCGATGCAGAGCGCCGCACCGCGCACGAGCGCGTGCAGGCCGAGAGCGCACAGATCCACCAGCTCGAGGCGCGCCTCGCCGCGCTCAAGCAGCTGCAGGAAAACGTGCAGACCGAGGGCAAGGTGCAGCCGTGGCTCGACAAGCACGAACTCGGCGCGCTGCCGCGTCTGTGGAAGAAGCTGCACGTCGAGCCGGGCTGGGAAACGGCGCTCGAGGCCGTGCTGCGCGAGCGGCTCGCCGCGCTCGAGGTGTCGAATCTCGACTGGGTGAAGGCGTTCGCGACCGACGCGCCGCCTGCGAAGCTCGCGTTCTATGCGCCGCCGCCGGCCGGCGAGCCGCCTGCGGCCGCAGCCGGGCTGCGCGCGGTGCTGTCGCTCGTGCGGATCGACGACGCGGGCATCCGCGCGGTGCTGAACGACTGGCTCGGCAACGTGTACGTCGCGGACGACGTCGCGCAGGCGCTCGCGACGCGCACGCAGCTGCCGGCGGGCGGCGCGTTCGTCGTCAAGGCGGGCCACATCGTCACGCGCGTCGGCGTACAGCTTTACGCGGCCGATTCGGAACAGGCGGGGATGCTTGCCCGCCAGCAGGAAATCGAGAACCTGACGCGTCAGGTGCGCGCGCAGGCGCTGCTCGCCGACGAGGCGAAGTCGGCCGTGGTGCGCGCGGAAGCCGCGCACACGCAGGCGACCCAGGCGCTCGGCGACGTACGCGCGCAGGCCGAACGCGCGACGCAGCGCGTGCATGCGCTGCAGATGGACGTGCTGAAGCTCGCGCAGGCGCACGAGCGCTATACGCAGCGCAGCACGCAGATCCGCGAGGAGCTCGAGGAAATCGGCGCGCAGATCGAGGAGCAGCGCGCGCTGCGCGCGGAGTCGGAAGCGAATTTCGAGCGCTTCGACGGCGAGCTCGCGGAGCTGCAGGCGCGCTTCGAGGACAACCAGCTCGCGTTCGAGTCGCTTGACGAATCGCTGACCCAGGCGCGCCAGGAAGCGCGCGACCTCGAGCGCGCGGCGAACGACGCGCGCTTCGCGGCCCGCAACGCGGTGACCCGGATCGACGAGCTGAAGCGCAGCATCCAGGTCGCGCACGAGCAGAGCGAGCGCGTTGCCGCGTCGCTGGAGGATGCGCGCGCCGAACTCGAGACGATCAACGAGCAGACCGCGCACACGGGTCTGCAGGATGCGCTCGAGATCCGCGCGGTGAAGGAAGAGGCGCTGCAGGCGGCGCGCATCGAGCTCGACGACCTGACCGCGAAGCTGCGCGCGTCGGACGAGCAGCGCCTCGTCGCCGAGCGTTCGCTGCAGCCGCTGCGCGACCGCATCACCGAATTGCAGCTCAAGGAGCAGGCTGCGCGCCTGTCCGTCGAGCAGTTCGCCGAGCAGCTCGCGACGGCCAACGTCGACGAGGCCGCGCTGCGCGAGAAGCTGACGCCGGACCTGAAGCCGTCGTACCTGCAAGGCGAGGTCACGCGGATCAACAACGCGATCAACGCGCTCGGCCCCGTGAACATGGCCGCGCTCGACGAGCTGAAGGCCGCGAGCGAGCGCAAGGTGTTCCTCGACGCGCAATCCGCCGACCTGACCGACGCGATCACGACGCTCGAGGACGCGATCCACAAGATCGACCAGGAAACCCGCACGCTGCTGCAGGGAACCTTCGACGAAGTCAACCGTCACTTCAGCGACCTGTTCCCGCGTCTGTTCGGTGGCGGCCAGGCGAAGCTGATCATGACGGGCGACGAGATCCTCGACGCCGGCGTGCAGGTGATGGCGCAGCCGCCCGGCAAGAAGAACGCGACGATTCACCTGCTGTCAGGCGGCGAGAAGGCGCTGACCGCGACCGCGCTGGTGTTCGCGATGTTCCAGCTGAACCCGGCGCCGTTCTGTCTGCTCGACGAGGTCGACGCGCCGCTCGACGACGCGAACACCGAGCGTTTCGCGAACCTCGTGCGCGCGATGTCGGACAAGACGCAGTTTCTCTTCATCTCGCACAACAAGATCGCGATGGAGATGGCGCAGCAGCTGATCGGCGTGACGATGCAGGAGCAGGGCGTATCGCGGATCGTCGCGGTGGACATGGAAACCGCCGCGGGTTTTGCCCAGAATTGACGTTTGACGACAATGGCTCGCGGGTGCGCGGCATGCCGATGCCCGGTGCATCGACGCCCGCTTGCGAGTCCAACGAAAAAGAATTGCTGATGGAGCATGCATGGACGAGTTGACACTCGGTTTGATCGGCGCGGGCGCGGTCGTGGTTGGCGGCGTCGTGGTCTATAACGCGTGGCAGGGTGCGAAGGTGCGGCGCAAGATGCCGCGGCCGATGCCGCAAGAGGCAGCGGACGCGATGAACCGCCCCGAGCGCGACGACGAGCTGCCGTTCATCGAGCCCGTGCGTCAGCCGACTCGCCGCGAGTCGGCGGCGCCCGCCGCCGAGGCCGCAGCCGCAGCGGGTGCGGCCGGCGCGGCGGCGGAAGCCGCGCGCGTCGAGCCGACATTCGGCGGGGCCGCGCCGGCCGACATGCCGGCAGACCTGCAGGCCGAGGCGACTTTGCCGGACGTGCCGGCCGACGAGCCGGTCGAGGCAGTCGAGGTGGCCCACGAAGCCGCCCCGAGCGAACCCGTCGAGCCCGTGCTGCCGGCGGCGACGACGATTTCCGCCGCGCCGCCCACGATCGTCGACCGCCGCATCGACTGCATCGTGCCGATCCGTCTTGCGTCGCCGCTGCCGGGCGACAAGATCCTGCCGATCGCGCAGCGCCTGCGCCGCGCGGGCAGCAAGCCGGTCCACATCGAAGGCAAGCCGGAAGGCGGCAACTGGGAGCTGTTGCAGAACGGCGTGCGCTACGAGGAACTGCGCGCGGCCGCGCAGCTCGCGAACCGCAGCGGCCCGCTGAACGAGCTCGAGTTCTCGGAATTCGTGACGGGCGTCCAGCAGTTCGCCGACGCGATCGATGGCGCACCCGAATTCCCGGACATGATGGAAACGGTGTCGATGGCACGCGAGCTCGACGGTTTCGCCGCGCAATGCGACGCGCAGCTGTCGATCAACGTGATGTCGGACGGCGCACCGTGGTCGGCCAACTACGTGCAGGCGGTTGCATCGCAGGACGGCCTGCTGCTGTCGCGCGACGGCACGCGCTTCGTCAAGCTCGACGCGAAGCAGAATCCGGTGTTCATGCTGCAGTTCGGCGACACCAACTTCCTGCGCGACGACCTGACCTACAAGGGCGGCAACATGATCACGCTGGTGCTCGACGTGCCGGTCGCGGAAGAGGACATCCTGCCGTTCCGGCTGATGTGCGACTACGCGAAGTCGCTGTCCGAGCGGATCGGCGCGCGGGTCGTCGACGACCAGCGCCGGCCGCTGCCGGAATCGACGCTGCTCGCGATCGAGCAGCAGCTGATGAAGCTGTACGCGAAGCTCGAAGAGGCGGGTATTCCGGCCGGTTCGCCGGTCACGCGGCGGCTCTTCAGCCAGTAACGCGATCGTCGGAACGGCGGCGTCCCGCAGTTGCCGTCCGCGTCGCCGTCCGCTGCAGTGCCGACGCGGGCGCAGGCCCGCCGTCGGCCTTGTGCGGGCGGGCGATTCGGGTGCCCGTTCGCAACGCCAAACTGAGATAATCTGGCATTCGAATATCTCAGAAAGGCACTGCCGCCAGCATGGCCCGAACCCAAGCCGAACCGCCAGCCAGCCAGCCCGACGCGCGCGCCGCGTGGCTGCGCGACCAACTCGAGCGGGCGAACTTCGCCTATTACGTGCTCGACCAGCCGGAACTGCCCGACGCCGAATACGATCGGCTGTTCCGCGAGCTGCAGCAGCTCGAGGCGGATCATCCCGAACTGGTGACGCCCGAATCGCCGACGCAGCGCGTCGGCGGCGAAGTCGCAAGCGGCTTCACGCCGGTCGTCCACGCGATGCCGATGCTGTCGCTCAATAACGGCTTCGCCGACGACGACATCGTCGCGTTCGACAAGCGCGTTGCCGACGCGCTCGACAAGACTGCCGACCTCGCCGGCACCGTGACCGACCCGGTCGAATACGCGTGCGAACTCAAGTTCGACGGCCTCGCGATCTCGCTGCGCTACGAGCACGGCACGTTCGTGCAGGCATCGACGCGCGGCGACGGCACGACCGGCGAGGACGTGACCGAGAACGTCCGCACGATCCGCTCGATTCCGCTGAAGCTGAAGGGCGCCGACGTGCCTGCGGTGCTCGACGTGCGCGGCGAGGTGCTGATGTTCAAGCGCGATTTCGCACGCCTGAACGAACGCCAGCGCGCCGCGGAGCAGCGCGAATTCGCGAATCCGCGCAATGCGGCGGCCGGCAGCCTGCGCCAGCTCGATCCGAAGATCACCGCGCAGCGTCCGTTGTCATTCTTCGCGTACGGGATCGGCGTGCTCGACGGCGCGGAGATGCCGGCAACGCACAGCGCGCTGCTCGATTGGTACGAGTCGCTCGGCTTGCCCGTGAACCGCGAGCGTGCGGTCGTGCGCGGCGCGGACGGGTTGCTCGAATTCTTCCGCAGGATCGGCGAGAAGCGCGAGTCGCTGCCGTATGACATTGACGGCGTCGTCTACAAGGTGAACCGCCGCGACGAGCAGGAGCGGCTCGGTTTCGTGTCGCGCGCGCCGCGCTTCGCGCTTGCGCACAAGTTCCCCGCGCAGGAGGCGCTCACGACGCTCGTCGCGATCGACGTGCAGGTCGGACGCACCGGCGCGATCACGCCGGTCGCGCGGCTCGAGCCCGTGTTCGTCGGCGGCGCGACCGTGACCAACGCGACGCTGCACAACGAGGACGAAGTGCGCCGCAAGGATATCCGGATCGGCGACACGGTGATCGTGCGGCGCGCGGGCGACGTGATTCCCGAGGTCGTCGGCGCGATGCTCGACCGGCGGCCCGAACACGCGGCCGAATTCGTGATGCCGACCGAGTGTCCGGTGTGCGGCTCGCGGATCGAACGGCTGCCGGACGAGGCGATCGCCCGCTGCACGGGCGGCCTGTTCTGCCCAGCGCAGCGCAAGCAGGCGTTGTGGCACTTCGCGCAGCGGCGCGCGCTCGACATCGACGGGCTCGGCGAGAAGATCATCGACCAGCTCGTCGAGCTGAACCTCGTGCGCACGCCGGCCGACCTGTTCAACCTCGGTTTCGCGACGCTCGCCGAGCTCGACCGGTTCGCGGAGAAATCCGCGCAGAACCTGCTCGACTCGCTCGAGAAGGCGAAGCACACGACGCTTGCGCGCTTCATCTACGCGCTCGGTATCCGCCACGTCGGCGAATCGACCGCGAAGGACCTCGCGAAGCATTTCGGCTCGCTCGATCCGATCATGGACGCGTCGATCGACGCGCTGCTCGAAGTCAACGACGTCGGGCCGGTGGTCGCCGAGTCGATCCACCAGTTCTTTGCCGAAGCGCACAACCGGACCGTGATCGAGCAGCTGCGCGCGCCCGGCAAGGTAGCATGGCCCGAGGGGCCGCCCGCGCCGAGGGCGCCGCAGGGCGTGCTGGCCGGCAAGACCGTGGTGCTGACGGGCACGCTGCCCACGCTGACGCGCGACGCCGCGAAGGAAATGCTCGAGGCGGCCGGTGCGAAAGTCGCGGGCTCGGTATCGAAGAAGACGGATTACGTCGTCGCCGGCGCGGAAGCGGGCAGCAAGCTCGCGAAGGCCGAGGAGCTCGGCATTCCCGTGCTCGACGAAGACGGCCTGCACAAACTCCTGGAGGGCAATGCGTGATGATTCGCGAGATCCTGAAGATGGGCGATCCCCGCCTGCTCGAAATCGCCCGGCCGGTCGAGAAGTTCGACACGCCCGAGCTGCACGCGCTCGTCGCGGACATGTTCGAAACGATGCATCACGCGGACGGCGCGGGGCTCGCGGCACCGCAGATCGGCGTCGGCCTGCAGGTGATCATCTTCGGTTTCGGCAACAACAACCGCTATCCGGATGCGCCGCCCGTGCCGGAGACCGTGCTGATCAACCCGAAGATCGAGTACATGCCGCCGGACATGGAGGAGGGCTGGGAGGGCTGCCTGTCGGTGCCCGGCATGCGCGGTGTCGTCAGCCGCTACGCGAAGGTCCATTACAGCGGCTTCGACCAGTACGGCGCGAGGATCGATCGCGTTGCCGAGGGGTTCCATGCGCGGGTCGTCCAGCACGAATACGATCACCTGATCGGCAAGCTGTATCCGATGCGGATCACCGATTTCACGCGCTTCGGGTTCACCGACGTGCTGTTTCCGGGGCTCGACTCGAAGGACGACTGAGCAAGAGCAACGCGTGTGCGAGACGGCGTCGCGTGCTCGCGCGCGGCCGGATTGCCGAATGCGTGGCGGCCCGTTGCTCGATCGGCGGTGCGTTCGTGCGATCGCTTGCCCGGTTCAATGCCGGCTCGATCACGCATCGCGTGCCCGGCGATACCTGCCTGGCGACGTCACACCGGAACGAAAAAGCCCGCTTGCGCGG
>NZ_JBSAXD010000041.1:0-70568 GCF_053427715.1 Burkholderia sp. MR1-5-21 | reverse complement strand
CGGCAGTGCCGGGGTTTCATCGACTGGCCGGTCGCCCGGCCTGAACAGCCCGACCGGCTCGCGCCGGCCGGGCTTTCTTCATTCTTGCGGGACCACCGCGCTCATGCTTGAGCCTCGCAATGACGGCAGAAGAGCAGCGCACGCGAGCGTGACACCGCCGCCTGCGCGCCGCGCGCCGCGACGATCAGGCCGACCTGGCCGAGATTGAAATCGCGCTCGACCATCAGCTGCGTCAGCGCGGCAAGCGGCAACACGACTGACGGGTGAAACAGGCTCGATTCGATCAGGGCTTTCATCATCGACTCCATCTGGCAATGCGTATTCGATGGAGTGAATTCTAGGGATCGCGGGCGCCCGGATAAATCTCACGAAAACGAAGTCACTTGTCGGTTTGAGAAAACAATCGCGCTGCCGGCGCGCAGGATGGCACGCGCCCCGGCCGCGACGGCAACCCGCCGCCGGCGCCGTGATCGGCCCGAGGGGCCAGCGGGCGGGCCGGGCCGCCGCACCTGTCCGGCAACCCGTCCCGCACACGCGCAGAGGCCACGGCCAGTTCACGCCAATAACGGGCTTGCGCTGGCCCTAGTCGAGCGGCGTCTCGACGAAGGCAGGCAGCGCCTCCGCACGCGCAGAGTGTGCGGCGAGCGCCGGATATCGGGCCGGATCGATGCGGGCCAGCGCCGGATAGTCGGCCGTCATGAACTGCGTGAAGCGCCATGCGACCGCGACCGTCACGTCGGCCTGCATCACGCGCGCGCCGCCGAACCAGCCGTCCGCGCGCGCGACGTGCCGCTCCAGTTCGCCATAGGCGGCCTCGAGCTGGCCGAGCACGCGGTCGAGCCACGGCTGGTGCTGCTTGTCGACCGGGCGCAGCCCGTGCTCGTAGACGACCTGCACGGTCTTCTCGGCCGCCGCCAGCGCGAAACCGATCGGCACGAGCGCGCGCAGCCGCGCGTCGGGTGCGTCGGGCAGCAGGCGCCGCTCGGGCGCGACGAGGTGATCGAGGTAGTCGACGATCAGCGAAGAATCGATCAGCGTCGCGCCGTCGTCAGTGACGAGCGTCGGCGCCTTCACGACCGGGTTGATCGCCTTGAACGTGTCGAATTGCCGGAATACCGACACCGACTGGTGTTCGAACGGCAGGTCGAGCAGCTTCGCCGAGATGGCGGCCCGCCGCACGAACGGGGAATCCAGCATGCCGATCAGCTTCATCGCAATACGCTCCGCTTGAGGGAATGGGATCGACGACTGTAGCAGCGCCAGGCGGACGCGTACAGGGTCTATTCATACGAATGAAGGCTTGCGTACGTACATTGCCGGCCAGGCCGGGGAAATCCCTCGCCACGCCCATCGCGCGTCAAAACGCGTCCCCGCCGCGCGGCAACAGTGCCCATAATGCAGACTCGCCCATCGTCCTCCGAAGGTCCGCCATGTGGTATGCCCTCGTCGAACAGCAGCGGCAATGGCTGCGCGCGTGGCGCGCGACGACCCGGTACGCGCTCGACGCGTGGCCGGCGGCCACGCTGCCGCACGCCGCATCCGCGTGCTATGCGGACCTGGTCGAGCCCCTGCTCGGCCCGGCCGCCGACCCGCCGCCGTTCGCGATCGGGCCGTTCGTATGCGACGGCCGCCGCGACGAAGTCACCGAGCAGTGC
This sequence comes from Burkholderia sp. MR1-5-21, assembly GCF_053427715.1. Taxonomy (NCBI): domain Bacteria; kingdom Pseudomonadati; phylum Pseudomonadota; class Betaproteobacteria; order Burkholderiales; family Burkholderiaceae; genus Burkholderia; species Burkholderia sp. MR1-5-21. The sequence continues at coordinate 68,913 of NZ_JBSAXD010000041.1, read as the reverse complement.
ATCGTGCAGACGCCGTTCTGCGGGCTGCGCCGCTTTTCGCGCCCGCATGCCGAACGCATCGTGCTGCTGTGCGCGCCGCTCGCCGGCCACGCGGCCGTGATGATGCGGGAGACCGTCGAGACGCTGCTCGCCGACGGCGACGTCTGCGTGACCGACTGGACGAACGCGCGCGACGTGTCGCCCGACGCGGGCCGCTTCGGCCTCGACGAATACGTGACGATGCTCGACGGCTTCATCGACCTGCTCGCGCGCGACGGCCGCCCGCTGCATGTCGTCGCCGTCTGCCAGGCGACGTTCCCCGCGCTCGGCGCGCTCGCACTGCGCGCGCAGCGCAGTCTCGCGCCGCCCGCGAGCGTGACGCTGATCGGCGGGCCGCTCGACGCGCGGCTCAACCCGAGCACGCTCGGCATCGCGGCCGCGTCGCATTCGCTCGACTGGTGCCGCCGTCATCTGATCGACGTGGTGCCGTCCGGCTTCGCCGGACGCGGCCGCGCCGTGTTTCCGACCTACCTGCAGCAGGCCGAGATCGCAATCGTCTATCCGCACCGCTACCTGTCGCTGATCGACCGCTACGCACAGGCGGCGCTGCGGCTCGACGCGGGCGACATCGCGCACGCGCGGCGCGCGCTGCACGAATACACGGCGCTTCTCGACATGCCGGCCGAATACTTCCTCGACACCGTCGATATCGTGTTCCAGCGCGCGTGCCTTGCGAACCGCACATGGCGCGTCGCGGGCGTGCCCGTCGATCCGGACGCGCTGTGCGACACCGCGCTGCTGACCGTCGAGGGCACGCGCGATGCGGTCACGGGCGCCGGGCAAACGCACGCGGCGCACGCGCTCTGCGGCGCACTCGCACCGGGCGAGCGGCATCGAATCGATGTCGAAGGCTGCGATCACTACGGACTGTTTACCGGCACGCGCTGGCGTGACGACGTGCATCCGGTGCTCGAGACCGTCTTCGCGCAGGCCGAAGCCGGCCGCGCGACGCGGCATTGACCGGGCTCAGGCGGACCTCGGGCGGACCTCGGGCGAGGCCTCAAGCGGACGGAGCGCGGCCGTCCTGCGCACCGCGCGCCGCCTCGAGCAGCGTGCGCACTTCGTCGTCGCTCGTCTGCTCGAAATGCAAGTAGAACTGGCTGATCCCGAAGAACGACAGCGGGTGCGACACCGCGACGAACGCGTCGGCGAGATCGTCGAACCGGCGCTGCACGCCGGCCGGCGCGACGGGCGCCGCCGCCACCACGCGCGCCGGGTGGCGCTCGCGCAGCGACTGCAGCGCGACGCGCATCGTCGCGCCCGTCGCGATGCCGTCGTCGACGACGATCGCCGTGCGCCCTTCGACCGGCACCGGCGGCCACGCGCCACGGTACAGCGCCTCGCGGCGCTGCAGTTCGACTGTTTCGCGCGCGATCACGTCGGCGAGCTGCGCATCCGTCACGCTCATCGACTGGATGACCGAGCGTTGCAGATAGATCGCACCGCCGGTCGCGATCGCGCCCATCGCGAGTTCGGGGTCGTAAGGCACGCCGAGCTTGCGCACGACCAGCACGTCGAGCGGCGCGCGCAGCGCACGCGCCACCGGAAACGCGACCGGCACGCCGCCGCGCGGCAACGCCAGCACGACGATGTCGGTACGCCCTGTGTAACCCTGCAGCGCGTCCGCGAGCTGGCGGCCCGCATCGGCGCGGTCGACGAAACGATCCATCACGCTCGCCCCCCTTCCGTTCGCCGGCGTCGCCCCGGGCACGCGCGGCGGCCACCTGCGCCGCGTTCACGCCGACATTACGTCAATGAGCATGGTGCATGCGATCCGCCAATTCAAGCGTCGCGGATGGTGCGTGATGCAGGTGCGTTCTGCCGGTGATGTCGGTGCATGCGATCGGCAACCGGCATGACCGCTTCACGCATCGCACCCCGGTTCCGGAACCGCTTCAGAGCCCGCCCGCCTGCCGGTACAGGCGCCAGAACGACTGCGCATAGGATTGCGCGAGTTCCGGCGCGCGATGAAACACGTTCACCGTCTCGGCATGCGTCGGCGCGCCTTCGGTCAGCGTCGTCAGCGCGACGCTGTCGTCGACGATCACGAAGCGCGGCGCGGGATCGGCGTGCCGCGTGTCGATCGCAACATCGATGCCCGCGGATTTCAGATAGCCTGCGCCGCTGTACTTGCCCGCGCGCGCCGACCGGACCAGCACGACGCGGACTTCGACCCCCCGCGCGCGCGCATCGCGCAGCGCGCCGGCGACCGCCGGCGGCACATACGCGTAGCCGGCCAGCAGCACGCGGCGCTGCGCCTGCTGGATCAGGTCGACGGTTGCGTCGGCCGCTGCGTTGTCATACGAGAAATAGGCGCCGACGGACGCGGCGTCGGACGGGATCTGCGCCGCGCGGGCGGTCGCCGCGCAGCACAGCGCGGCCAACAGGAAAGCGGTGAAAGGGGTGAAGGCGGCGGGTCTCATGGCGGGCGCCATTGTAACGATGCCAATTCGCGTGGCAAGCGCGCGCCGCGACGCTGCTGCGCCGGCGCAACAGCCCGCGCCGGAGGCACGCCGGAAGCGCGTCGGCGCGGTTGCGTTCAACCGGCCGCGACGCGCGCGAGCCAGCTCGTCGCGCCGTCGAGCGAGCGGAAATCGGCGAGGCTGCGGGCCGGCAGCGCCGGGTACGCGCGCTGCGCCATTTCCGCGAGCGCGCGGCCTGGACCGAGTTCGAGAAACGCGGTCGCGCCCGCCTCCACGCAGCCCGCAAGACAGGCCGCCCATTCGACCGGCTCGGCGATCTGGCGCGCGAGCTTGTCGAGGCCGACGGCAACGTCGAGCACCGACGCGCCGTCGATGCCCGAGAACAGCCGCACGCCCGGCAATGGCCGCCGCACGCGCACCGCACCCAGCGACGCGCGAAACGCCGGCACCGCCGACGCGAGCCGGCCCGTATGCGACGCGATCCGCACGCACACGGGCGCGACCCGCTGCGCGCCATCCCGCGCGGCGTCCGCGGCCGCCGCGTCGACGTCGTCACGGCGGCCGGCGATCACGAATGCGTCGCCGGGGCTCGCAATCGCGATCGCCGCATCGTGGTTCGCGCACAGCCGCGCCAGGTGGTCGCGCGACAGGCCGCGCACGAACGCCATCCCTTCGTCGCCGCCGCTTGCGGCATCCATCGCGCGGGCGCGCGCGTCGGAAAGATCAAGCGCGTCGTGGGGATCGATCAGCCCCGCGACGCTCCACGACACGACTTCGCCGACGCTGTAGCCCGCGACGCAGCGCCGTCGCGGCCACGCGCGATCGAGCAGCGCCGTGGCCGCGACGGCCTGCAGCGTGCACAGGATCTGCGCCGCGCGGTTTTCGCGCAGCGCGTCCGGCGCGGCGTCGCGCACCCACGTGCGCGGATCCTCGCCAAGCAGCCGGCCTGCATGCGCGAACAGCGCCTCCGCTTCCGGCGCGCTGTCCGTCAGGTGGAACATGTCGGCACGCTGGCCGCCCTGCCCCGAACACAGGATCGCGAGCGTCATTGCACGGCCTCCTGCCGTTCCAGCGCATCGGCGAACACGCTCATCGCCAGCAGGTCGGCCGCGCCGCCGGGGCTCAGCCGCCGCGCAACGAATGCGCGGTGCACGTCGGCCGCGCGGCTGCGCCAGCCGGGCGCGCGCACGCCGCCGCACGCGACGAACGCGCGCGCGGCGGCATGCGCGTAATCGAGGCCCGCCTGCCCGCCCCGGTGCAGCAGGTTCGTATCGTCGAGCGCCGCGATCAGCGCAAAGCACGCGTCGACGCGCGCCGCTTCGGCATCGCCCGGCACGTCGCGCGCCGCGCGCCTCAGCGCGGGCAGCCCGACCCGATAGACGGTCGCGAAACCGCCGGCCGCTTCGCCGCGCGCGCCGCCGACGCCGTAGCGGCGGCCCGCGCGCTCGCCGTGGCTGCCGGGCAGCCGCGGCCCGCCGAGAATGTCGGCGCCCCAGCGGCGCGCGACCAACGCGCCGAGCGTCAAGTCCGGCGCGACCGCGCCGGGCACACCGCGCCGGCCCGCGGCCGCGCACAGCAGCCCGAGCCCGAAGATCGCACCGCGATGGGTGTTGACGCCGCCCGTCGCCACAAGCATCGCTTGCTCGGCGCGCAGGCCGATCTTGCGCAGCACGGCCATCTCCGCATCGCGCGCGCCCGCGTCGGCCAGCTCCGCGAAATGCGGCCGCAGCACGGCGGCGCTGCGCGCGAACGTCGACGCGTCCATGTCCGCGTGACTGCCCGTGTCGACGTGGCTGACAAGGCCGGGCTTCGGATAGGTGTCGATCTCGAGCAGCAGGCTCTGCTCCGCGAGCGCGGCAATGCGTCCTGCATCCGATTGCGGCGCCTCATCCGATTGCGGCGCCGGCAGCGTGCGCAATATCGCGAGCGCACTCATCGCGCGGCTCCTGCAAGGAAGGCCGCAGCCGTGTCGAGCGCGACGCCGCCGGCTGTCTTCACGGCGACCTCCGGCAACCTCGCATGCAGCTCGCGCCAGTTGACGCCCGCGCCGTCGTCGCGCAGCAGTTCGCCATCGACACGCATCGGCGCGCGCGCGTCGATCGCCGCGAGCCCGTCGAGCAGCGTCGCGGCACGCGCGGGGTCCGGCAATGCAAACACCACGTCGAGATCGGATGAATCGGTCAGGTATCGCTCGCCCGTCAGCGCCTGCCACGCGAGGCTGCCGAACACGCGGCCCGCGACGCCACAGCGCGCGCCGAGCGCATCGAGCTCGCGCAACGGCTGCCGCCACGCCGCAGGCGCGGCGTCGAGCACCGCGGCGAACGCCGGCGGCGCGCCGACGGACGCGAGCGCGCCGGCGTCGACGCTCAACGCGATGCGCCGCTTGCCGGCCGACGGTGGCAGCGGCATCCCGAGCGGCACGCCGGTTTCGCCTGGCAGCGCGCGGCGCACGACGAGCGGCCAGCCGCACTCCGCCCATCGGCGCACGGGCGCGTCGGCGGCAAGCGCCGGATCGCGCGCGAACAGCGCCGCCCAACCCGCCGCCGTCAGCGTGACGAGGGTATGGCGGCGCAGCGGCGCGTCAGCGAACGGCACGCGCGAGCTCATACACGCGCTGCGCGACGTCGGCCGCGACCGGACGGCCGCGTGCCGCGCGCCGGTCGACGCGATCGACCGGCTTGTCGAGCCATTCGGCGACCTGCGCGTCGAGCCCGCGGGCCGGATCGAGCACCGCGTCGACCGCGCCCATCTTCACAAGGTTGTCGAGCCCCGGCGCGAACACCGGCGTCGAACGGGCCTTCTCCTTCAGGACGTCGAGCGGCAGCTTGGTCACGCGCGACATCGACGGCAGGTCCATCACTTCCGGATCGGCGCCCGGCACCGCGAGCAGCGCGCGCGTCGCGAGCGCAGTCGCGATGAACGCGCCGGCGGCCGTGTGGCCGTACAGCAGGCCGATCGTCCGGTGTCCGGCAATATCCGCGTGCATCAGGCACTTCGCGAGATGCGACAGGCCTTCGTTCAGGCCCAGCAGTTCGTCGCGCTTGCTCATCCGCTGGCTGTCGCTGTCGACCAGCACGAGGATCGGCGTCGCGCCGCCGCGTTCGAGCGTGCCGAGCACGTGCGACGCGAGCGTCAGCGCTTCGTCGATGCCGAACGGCAGGCGGTCGGTCACGCCGATCACGTCGACGCGCGTGCCGGCGAGTTCCGCGTGGCCGGACAGCAGGTGGCCGTTGCGCACGATCGCGTGGCCTTGCGGGAACAGCGAGGCGAGGACTTCATCGAGCGTCATGCGAGGGCTCCTGGAGTTGGTCGGCGAGCGCGGCGAACGTGTCGTCGGGCATGCCGGGTATTGCTTCCGGCGCACGCGCGCCGAGCGCGCGCCACACGTCGAGCGCGTCGGCGCACGCGCCGAACCGCGCGACACGCGCTTCGAGCCGCGCCTGCTCGGCGCGCAGCATCGCCGCGTCGAACGCCGGCGCCTCGCGGATCAGCTCGAGCGCAGCCGCACGGAACGCGTCCGGCGTATCGGCCACGTAGCGGTCCGCGCCGCCGATCAGCCGCCGGTGCTTGCCGCCCATCGTGCGCCAGATCAGCGCGCGGTCCTTCGCGTCGAATTCCTCGACGCCGCGATTGGTTTCGATCACTTCGGGGCCTGACACGCCGATGCGCCCCTGCTCCGACACCGCGAGCGCCGAGCAGCAGGCGGCGAGCAGCCCGCCGCCGCCGTAGCAGCCCGCGCGTCCGCCGATCAGGCCGACCACCGGCACGCCGGCCGCGCGCGCATCGACGAGCGCGCGCATGATCTCGGCGATCGCGAGTTCGCCCGCGTTCGCTTCCTGCAGCCGCACGCCGCCCGTGTCGAACAGGATCAGCACCGGCACCGTGCCCAGCTCGCGCGCGGCGCGCAGCAGGCCCGTGAGCTTCGCGCCGTGCACTTCGCCGAACGCGCCGCCCATGAAGCGGCCCTCCTGCGCGGCGACCAGCACCGGCTTGCCGTCGAGCAGGCCGCGTCCGACGATCATCCCGTCGTCGAACTGCTGCGGCAGGTCGAACAGCGGCAGATGCGGGCTCGTCACGCGCTCGGCCGGCCCGAGGAATTCGGTGAAGCTGCCGGCATCGAGCAGCGCGTCGATGCGCTGACGCGCGGACGCCTCGTACCAGCTCGACGCGTTCGCGACGAACGCCGGCGCGTCGCGGGTCACGCCGGCCGGGCCGCCTGCCCCTTCGTCAGGCAGCGAATGAATGCGCGTGCGGGGGCTGTTCATGCTGCCTCCCCTTCGATCGCGCGCACGGCCTGCGCGAGCCGCAGCGACACCATGTCGGGCCGCGCGCCGCCGTCGTTGACGGACAGCTTCAGGCCGCCCGGCGCGCGCCGCTCGACGAAATCGGTCAATACGGCCTGCCACACCGCGCCGAAACCGACCGCCGCGGTGCGGATGTCGATCTCGCATGCGTTGCCCGGCAGCACCCGTTCGACGAGCACCTCGAGATTGCCGGACGCGACCACCCCGACGAGCGCCGTGGCCAGCTCGCCCTTCGCGCGCGCACGCGCGGTGAAGCGATAGTTCAACTGTTCCATTGCCCTCTTCCTTACCAGTTGCGGAACCGCGCCGGCGGCGCGTACAGCCCGCCCGACCAGTGCACGAGATCCTTGATCGAGCGCGCGGCGAGCCAGCGGCGGTCGGCGTCGAGCGGATCGATGCCGAGATCCTCCGGGCGCCGGATCACGCCGCGCTCGCGCAGCCGCTCGACCATCTTCCGGTCGCGGCCGCGGCCGACTTCCGTATAGCCTGCAACACCGCGGATCGCATGCTCGCGCTCGTCCCGGTCGCGGCACAGCAGCAGGTTCGCGATCCCTTCCTCGGTGACGATGTGCGTGACGTCGTCGCCGTACACCATGATCGGCGCGAGATCGAGCTGCAGTTTGTCGGCGAGCTTCAGCGCATCGAGCTTCTCGACGAACATCGGCACGTTCTTGTCGCCGAAGGTCTCGCCGATCTGCACGACGAGCTTGCGGCCGCGCCTGAGCGCCGCCGGCGTGTCGGGGTCGGCTTCCTCGCCGGCCTTCAGCCACGGCTCGCTCGGATGGCGCCGGCCGCGCGCGTCGCTGCCCATGTTCGGCGCGCCGCCGAAGCCCGCGATGCGCTCGGCCGTCACCGTCGACGAATGGCCGGACAGGTCGATCTGCAGCGTCGAGCCGATGAACATGTCGCACGCGTAGAGGCCCGCCGTCTGGCAGAACGCGCGGTTCGAGCGCAGCGAGCCGTCGGAGCCCGTGAACCATACGTCGGACCGCGCGCGGATGTACTCGTCCATCCCGACTTCGGAGCCGAAGCAGTGGATCTGCTCGACCCAGCCCGATTCGATCGCCGGAATCAGCGTCGGGTGCGGATTCAGCGCCCAGTGCGTCGCGACCTTGCCCTTCAGGCCGAGCTTCTCGCCGTAGGTCGGCAACAGCAGCTCGATCGCCGCGGTGTTGAAGCCGATCCCGTGGTTCAGGCGCTTGATCCCGTACGGCTGGTAGATCCCCTTCAGCGCGAGCATCGCGGTCAGGATCTGCGTTTCGGTGATCGCCGCCGGGTCGCGCGTGAACAGCGGCTCGACGTAGAACGGCCGGCCGGCCTCGACGACGAAATGCACGCGGTCGCCGGGGATGTCGACGCGTGGCACCTTGTCGACGATGCGGTCGACCTGCGCGATCACGATGCCGTCCTTGAAGGCCGTGGCCTCGACGACGGTCGGCGTGTCCTCGGTGTTCGGGCCCGTGTACAGGTTGCCGTCCGCATCGGCGCTGACCGCCGCGATCAGCGCGACATGCGGCGTGAGGTCGATGAAGTAGCGCGCGAACAGCTCGAGATACGTGTGCACCGCGCCGAGCGCGATCTTGCCGCCGAACAGCAGCTTCGCGATGCGCTGCGACTGCGGGCCCGAGTACGCGAAATCGAGGCGCTTCGCGATGCCGCGCTCGAACACGTCCAGGTGCTCGGGCAGCACGACGCCCGACTGCACCATGTGCAGGTCGTGCACCTTCGCGCTGTCGACGTCGGCGAGCGCCACCGCGAGCAGGTCCGCCTGCTTCTGGTTGTCGCCTTCGAGGCAGACCCGGTCGCCGGGCCGCAGGACCGCTTCCAGCAATGCCACGGCGTCGCGCGCGTCGACCCGCTTGCCCTGCGCGAAGGACGCGCAGGCAGCGAGGCGTGCATCGCGCGCGAGTCGCGCGTGATTCCATCCCGTCATAGAGTTCTCCTGCTTCGAGGGTTCAGCGGCATTCTAAGCCGGGCGCCGCCGCCGATTGATGATGTTGTCCGATGCGACTCAGAGGTCGCCGCGATGGATGCCGGCCGCGCCCGCACGCGGGCCGGACTTGCCGTCGCCGCACGGCCGGCCGTGCGCGTTCGCGGGCCTGTCGCACCGATTGGCCGGCTCACGCGCCGACCAGCGCGCGCGTCGTGAAGAACAGCACCGACGGCCCGAGCAGGCAACCGACGCCCGTATGGAACGTCGCGACGAGCGCGCCGTACGGCACGAGCCGGCGATCGGTCGCGGCGAGGCCAGCGCTGACGCCGCTCACGGTGCCCGCGAGGCCGCCGAAGATCATCGCGGAGCGCGGCGTCTTCAGCCCCATGAAATTGGCGGCGAGCGGCGTGCCGACCATCACGATGATCGCCTTGACGAGCCCCGTCGCGATGCTGAGCGCGATCACGTCCGAGCTCGCGCCGATCGCAGCGCCCGTGACAGGCCCGACGATGTAGGTGACCGCGCCCGCGCCGATCGTCGTCATGCTGACCGCGTCGGTATAGCCGAACGCGCGCGCGACGCACGCGCCGACGATGAACGGCAGCACGGTGCCGAGCAGCAGCGACAGCACGCCGACCAGCCCGGCCTTTTTCGCCTCGGCCGGCTGCACTTCGAACGCGGTCGCGACGATTGCGAAATCGCGCAGCATCGCGCCGCCCATCAGGCCGACGTCGGCGAACAGCGGCACGTCGGCGACTCCCTTCTCGCCGCCGGTGAACGCGCCGCCGACATACGCGAGCGCGAGGCCGATCAGGATCGCGATCGCGGAGCCGTGCACGCGGCCGAACGTCAGCTTGCGCGACACGATCGACGCGATCCACATGATCAGGCCGACCAGCGCGAACGACGCGACGAGGCCGTTATGGGCAACTGTCTTTTCGAGCATCTGCAGCATCGCGGCCTCCCGTCACTGTTCTTCGAATTGCGGCACGCCGGCGAACGCCGTGTCGTCGCGGCCGGTGCGCGCGAGCACCGCGATGCAGCCGGCGCAGAGCACGGCCGCGCCGATCGCGGCGAGCAGCGCGACCGGCCCGCCCTTCAGCGCGGCGAGCACGTTCTGGTTCGCGGCCATCGCGACCACGACCGGGATGTACATCGCGCCCCAGAACCCGACGCCCGCCTCGGTCTCCTTCGGCAGCCAGCCGCGGCGGTGCAGGTATAGGCGCAAGCCGATCAGCAGCAGCATCGCGATGCCGACGCCGCCGACGTTGGTCTTCACGCCGATTGCGGTGCCGAGCAGGTCGCCGAGGAACAATCCGGCCAGATGGCAGAACGCGAGCAATGCGGTTCCGTAGATGATCACGAGTCGTCTCCTGTGCAGTCTCTCCCGGCGGCTCGTCGTGCGAGCGCATTCTCGGGCGGTCGATGGGATGATGCGGTTTCGGGTCCGCGCCCGGATGCCGTAGACTGCCTGAAGCAGCCGCACCGGGGCGTGATCCGATACTAGCGCCGCACAATCCGGCCATTTATGAAGTTGTCGAAACCGATTCAGTGGGTTTAGCAATGCGTCCGTTACCGCCCGAGCTGCTGCGCAGCTTCGTCGCCGTCGCCCAGTCCGGCAGTTTCACCGCCGCGTCCGAGCGCGTGAGCCTGTCGCAGTCCACCGTCAGCCAGCACATCCGCCGCCTCGAGGAACTGCTCGACCGCCCGCTGTTCGAGCGCGACACCCGCAACGTGCGCCTGTCGCAGCACGGCGACGCGCTGTTCCGCTACGCGGTGCGCATCCTCGAGCTGATGGACGAGGCCGTCACGTCGGTATGCGGCCCGCCGCTGTCGGGCAAGGTGCGCATCGCGATGTCGGAGGATTTCGCGTCGGCCCACCTGACCGCCGCACTCGCGAGCTTCGTGCAGCGCAACCCCGAAGTCGAGCTGGCGATCGCGACCGGCCTGTCCGGCGACCTGTTCGACGCGCTCGACGAAGGGCGGCACGACCTCGTGTTCGCGAAACGGATCGCGGGCAGCCGGCGCGGCCGCGTGATCCGCAGCGAGCCGCTCTACTGGTGCACCGGCCCCGATTCGCGGATCACCGGCCATGAAGCCGTGCTGCCGCTCGCGCTGCATCCGGAGCCGAGCGTGTCGCGGCGCCGGGTGCTGGAGTCGCTCGAGGCGGCCGGCCGGCCGTACCGGATCGCGGTGGTGAGCAGCAGCGTCGCGGTGCTGCGCGCGGCCGCCAGTGCAGGGCTCGGGATCAGCGCGTTCGCGGGCTATGTGATCCCGGCCGGGCTCGCGCGCCTCGATGCGGGACTGCCGGAACTCGGCGAGCTCGAATACGTGATCGATCGCCCCACCGCGGCGTCGCGCTCGACGCTCGCGCTCGAGGCGACGCTGATTGCGGCGGCGGCGGATCTGTAGATGCTGTAGACCGAAACGGGCCGGAGAAACGGCGGCGTTCGGCATTCGCAGCCGGATCTTGCGCCCGGTGGTCTTCGTCTGATGGCCCTGCCGACGAAGCGCACGGGTCGCCGGCCAGTCGCGCCCGACATGTGCGGCACGCCGGCGGCACAGCGCTGCCCGACCGGCCGCGCCGGCCCGCGTACATGATGCTCACCCGTTCACCCTCTGCCGCCTGACAGTCCTGCCCGGGATGCGTCAGCGTCCGCGCAGCCCCCGCTCGCGACAATGGGCCCCGTCGGAATGCACGGCACGATACCGTGCGTCCGCCGTCCCGTCCCCGTTTCCGGAGCGCACCATGAACATCATGCGACTCACCGTCGCGGCCGCTGCGGCCGCACTGCTGTCCCCCGCTTTCGCGCAGACCGACGCATCGCAACCCGTGCAGGGCAAGACGCGCGCGGAAGTCATCGCCGAACTGAAGCAGGCATATCTCGAAGGCGAACTGCCGACGACCGACGGCGACTATCCGCCGAGCGACGCGACGCGTGCACGCAACCGCGAACTGCTCGAAGCCGTCAAGCCTGCGTGGGCCGCGCAAGCCCAGCAGCCGTCCCCGCAGCAGTAGGAACGGCCGGCAGGAATGGCCGGTCAACGCGCGTGCGTTGCGATGACCGCGACTGCCACTACGGCGGCAACGCGCGTCGTCAGGGCAGGAAACTGCGCCGCCGCGCGTCGATCAGCTCGACGAGCAGCCGGTCGCGTTCAGCGGCGAGCGCCTGCATCGATCGCTCGCCCTGGATCGCGCGGAGTTCGTCGATCAGCTTGCGGTCGACGTCCGGATCGAACGACGGCGAGCCGCTGCGTCAGCGCCGCGGCTTCGTCGCCGAGAAGCGGGGCGAGAAGCGCGGCAAGCGCGTCGCGCAGCCGCGCATCGGCCTGCGGCGCGGGGTCGGTCGCAATGACGTCGAATCCCTTCGACAGGTAGAAAGCCGCCCAGCTCGCGTCGATCACGCCGGCGCCGACGATCGCGATGCGCCGGATGTCCGTGTTCATGTCCGCGTTTGTGTTCATTGCGTCTCCGTGGATATCGCGGCGATTGTCGCATCGAACCGCGCGGCGGCGCGTTGACGTGCGTCGCCCCGCGCGGGCTCGCGCGGGGCGCACGCCTCAATCGAAATCGAAGATGTCGAACACCGACTTCTTGCGGCGGTGCGGCTCGTGCTGGCGGTCGTCGTCGTGCGGCCGCCGGTCGCGGCCCCACGCATCGTCGCGGCCACGCTGCGCGGACGCGTCCCGATGCACGGGCGCGTCGTGGCGGCGGGCCGGTGCGTCGTCGGCGCTGCGCGCGATCAGCTTGTCGAGCTCGCCGCGATCGAGCCACACGCCGCGGCATTCGGGGCAATAGTCGATCTCGATCGACTGACGTTCGGCAAGCAACAGGTCGGGCGTCTTGCAGACCGGGCATTTCATGGTGCGTCTCCTTTGCGTGACGGGGACAGGTGAGGAATCGGGATCGTGCCGCACGTTCAGCGGCCGGATGCCTGGGCCGCACGCTTCGTCTTCGCGCGCCGCGCCAGCATGTTCATGCCCTCGACGAACGCCGAGAACGCCATCGCCGCGTAGATGTAGCCCTTCGGCACGTGCGAGCCGAAGCCTTCCGCGATCAGCGTCATGCCGATCACGACGAGGAACGACAGCGCGAGCATCACGACGGTCGGGTTGCGGTCGATGAAGCGCGCGAGCGGCTGCGCGGCGAACAGCATCACGGCCACGGCGGCGATCACCGCGACGAACATGATCGGGATGTGCTCGGTCATGCCGATCGCGGTCACGATGCTGTCGATCGAGAACACGATGTCGAGCATCAGGATCTGGCCGACCGCCGCCCACATCGTCAGCCCGCCCGCGCCGTTCGGCGCGCCGGCATCGCCGCCGTCGCGCGACACGTGGTGATGGATTTCGGTGGTCGCCTTCCAGACGAGGAACAGGCCGCCCGACAGCAGGATCATGTCGCGCCACGAAAACGCGTGATCGAACAGCGAGAACACGGGCTCGGTCAGGCGCGCGATCCATGCGACGGTGCCGAGCAGCGCGAGCCGCATCACGAGCGCGAGGCCGATGCCGAGCCGCTGCGTGCGCGCGCGCTGCGCTTCGGGCAGCTTGTTGCTGAGGATCGAGATGAAGATCAGGTTGTCGATGCCGAGCACGACTTCCATCACGACGAGCGTCAGAAGCGCCGCCCAGACGGCGGGATCGGCGGCAAGCGTCAGCAGGTAGTCCATGAAGTTTCGGAAGTGAGGTGGAAAGCCCGATGATCGCCGCCCCAACGTTTCGTAAAAATCAGCGAGAATCTGATTTTTGGTTCGGTTTTTACGAAGTAAATTCCGAAGTGAAATCCGAAGCACCTTCCGAAGAGACGCATCGATGCTGAATTTCCGACATCTGTTCTATTTCTGGGTCGTCGTGAAGGAAGGCGGCTTTGCGCGTGCGGCCGAGCGGCTCGACATGGCCGTGCAGACGATCAGCGCGCAGGTGCGCGAACTGGAGAAGGCGCTCGGGCACCAATTGCTGAAGCCGGCCGGACGCGGCGTCGCGATGACCGACGCGGGCCAGGCCGCGTATGCGCGCGCGGAGGAAATCTTCGAGATCGGGCGGTTGATCCCCGACGAGGTACGCGCCGCCGCGAGCCAGCCGACGGTGCGGCTCGCGGTCGGCCTGTCGGACGGCATCTCGAAGCTGGCCGCCCACGCGATCCTCGCGCCGGTGCTCGGCACGCCCGCGCTCAGGCTGCTGTGCCACGAAGGCGAGCACGACGCGCTGCTCGCCGAACTCGCGCTGCATCATCTCGATCTCGTGCTCGCGGGCCAGGGCGCGCCGCCCAACGCGAACCTGCGCGTGACGAGCGAGCGGCTCGTCGCGTCGCCGGTCGACTGGTACGGGCCCGCGCCGCTCGTCACGCAGGCAGCACGGCAGCGCTTTCCGCAGTGCCTCGCCGAGCTGCCGCTGCTGCTGCCGACCGCGCATTCGGCGCTGCGCGCGCGCCTCGACCGCTGGCTGGAGTCGGAGCGGATCGTGCCGCGGATCGCAGGCGAATTCGAGGACAGCGCGATGATGGCGGTGTTCGCGGCGCGCGGCCTCGGCGTGTTTCCGTTGAGCGAACTGGGTGCGAACGACGCGTCGCTGCTGCGGGGCCTGCGGCGGCTCGGGCGCGCCGGCGACGTCACCGAGGAGATCCATGCGATCCGCTCGCGGCGCGGCGAACGTCATCCGCTGACGTCGCAACTGCTAGCCGTGGCCCGCGACGCATGATCGATCGGGGCCAGTCCCCGTCGAAATCGGACACTGAAGCGAGCGCGCCATCAAACGAAACTATAATAGCGCCCCGGCCCTGCGAGTTTGCCTCGCGCCCACCGCCGGCCGCGCCCGTGCGCGGCGGCATCGATACGACCTTCGCGCCATGTGCGCAGTCCCGGCGCGGCAGCGGGCCGTGCCTTTTGAAAGACGCCATGCACAACCGATTTCGCCTGTTTTCCGTTTCGTGCGCGCTCGCGGCCGCGACCGTGCTGGCGGCGTGCTCATCGCCGCCGAAGCCGATCTACCAGCAGGAACAGTTCGACGCGACGAGCAGCCCGTATGCCCGCTCGTTCCACGCGAAATCCGACGCAACCTGCGAAGCCGCGCGCCGCGCGCTGCTGAGCCAGGGCTACGTCGCGACGTCGTCGCGTTCCGATACGGTCGACGGCAGCAAGAATTTCCAGCCGAACAACGACATGCACGTGGTGATCGAATTCCACGTCGTGTGCGCGGACGCGAACGCGGACGGCACGTCGAGCATCGCGTACGTGAACGCGGTGCAGGACCGTTACACGCTGAAGAAGTCGAACACGTCCGCGAGCGTCGGCCTCAGCGTGTTCGGCTCGCTGTCGCTGCCGATCGGCTCGAGCGACGATGCGCTCGTCAAGACCGCGAGCGAGACGATTCCGGCCGGCGTGTTCTACGAGCGCTACTTCAACCTCGTCGACCACTTCCTGAAGATCGATCCGACTCACCGCGACCGCGCGACCGTGAAGGCCGCGGAGAAGGAGCCCGTCACGCCGCTGCCCGAGCCCGCGCCGACGCCGCAGGGAGAACCGATGAAGATGACGACGCCGATCGTGCCGACGCCGCCCGCACCGCCGGTGCCGGCCGCGGCCGCGGCAGCGCCGGTGTCGGCTGCGTCCGCCGTCGCGGTGCCGTCTGCGCAGGCTGCAGTCGTGCCGGCGCCGGCGTCGGGCGCTGCCGCGATTCCGGTTTCGGCATCGGCGCCGGTGGCGGCCCCGGTTTCCACGCCGGCGGCGGGTTCGGCGTCGACGGCCGCGCCGGCGGCAGCATCGTCGGCGGTGCATGCCACGGCACCGTCGACCACGTCGCCTCCCGCTCACGCACCGGCAACGCCGGCCGCCGCCGCGCCCGCTTCGGCAGCGGCGCCTGCGTCCGCTCCCGTTCCGGCTCCGGCGGCCGCACCGACTTCCGCACCGGCACCGGCCTCCGCGGCCGCACCTGCGTCCGCCCCCGTTTCGGGGCCGACGGACGTCCCTGCCGTCGCACCCGTGTCAGCCGCCGCGCCTGCGCCCGCCAGCGGATCGGCGACCGCACCGGCCACGATCGCACCGGTAACGACCGCCCCGCTCACGACCACACCGGTATGACGGCACCGGTATGACGGCACCGGCCGACATCGCGCCGGCCGAGCGCCATTTGCGCAATGACGCGGAACACCGGGCCTCCCGCGTCGTGCTACAACCTCACTCCGTCTCACAGCGCATACGCCACTTCGAGCGAAGCGCCCGCCTTCATCGAAGCCGGTCGTGCAGCGCCTGCAGGTTCGCAACCGTCGCCGTCACGCCGCCACAGACGATCACCGCGATGCTCGACGCGGCCGCCAGCGCCGGCACCGGCTCGTCGAGCGCGGCCAGTGCGGCGCCGCACGCGGGCTCCACGACGATCCGGTGCTCGTCGAGAAACCGCAGCGATGCCGCCACCGCCGCCGCGTCGGACACGACGACGGTGTGGATCGCGTGCCGCGTCGCCCACTCGACGGCCGCATCGCACGGACGCTTCGCGCCGAGCGACGTGGCAACGCTCGTGATCTCCGGCAACGCGACGGGCCGCCCCTGCGCGACCGAACGCGCGTAGCTGTCCGCGCCAGCCGTCTCCACCGCGACCACCGGCACGTCGGCCCAGCCGTTGCGCGCGAGGCCTTCCAGCACACCGCACAACAGGCCGCCGCCGCCGACCGCGACGACGATCGCGCCGGGCTTCGGCCCGGCCGCCGCCATTTCGTCGATCATCGTCGCGTGCCCATGCCACAGCAACGGATCGTCGAACGGATGCACGAACGCGTCATCCGGACCGGCGATCGATTGCGCGCAGGCATTCGCTTCGGCCCACGACGCGCCGTGCACGACCAGTTCGGCGCCCTCGACGCGGATCAGGTCCCGGGCGCGCGCGGACGTGCTTTCCGGCACGACGACGACCACCGGCACGCCGAGTTCGCGTCCGCACCACGCGACCGCGATGCCCGCGTTACCGCCCGACGACGACACGAAGCGACGCGCGCCGGCCGCGCGCCGCGCTTCGCACACCGCGCCGATGCCGCGCAACTTGAACGAACCGGACGGCTGCATCGCCTCGAGCTTGAACAGCACGTCTTTGCCGAGCCGGCGGGAGGCGGCCTGCGAACGGATATAGGGGGTCTGGATGTGGAGCGGCATGGGACGAAGCGTGAAGGATTGGACGACCGCCGGCGGCGCGCGCGGGCCGGCAATGAAGGCATTCATCGTACGCCGCGCCTGTCATGCCTTCCAATACCATCGGATGCCGGCTGCTATGCTTGCCAGGTATATCCACCAGACAGGAAAGGCCCCGCATGCGTCAGGTCGAATTGCGTCATCTGCGTTATTTCGTGGCGGTCGCCGAGGCCGGCAGCGTGATGGCGGGCGCGCGAGCAGTCGGGATCGTCCAGCCCGCGCTGTCCCGGCAGATCCGCGAACTCGAGGACGCGATCGGCACCCCGCTGCTGATCCGCCGCGCGACCGGCGTCGAACTCACGGCGGCCGGCGCGAGCTTCCTGCGGGATGCGACGCGCGTGCTCGCCGATCTGCGCGACAGCCGCGAACGCGCGCTGCGCAGCGCGGCCGGCGAACTCGGCGAGCTGCGTCTCGGCGTGCTGCCGAACTACCTGCCGCTGCCGATGGTGTCGAACGTCCTCAAGGCGTTCCGGGATGCCTGTCCGCACGTGAAGCTGTCGATCGCGCCGCTGCTGTCGGCCGAGCAGGCGGCGGCCATCGCGCGCGGCCAGCTCGACGGCGGCATCATGGCGTGGCGCCAGGACGAAGCGCCGCACCTGTCGGGCGTGCGGCTGCTGCGCGACCGGTTCGTGCTCGCGATGCCCGCGGCGCCGGGCAGCCGTTTGCGCGCCCCCCGCTCGCTCGCCGCGCTCGCGGACGAACCGTTCGTCTGGTTCGATCCGCAGCGTTCCGCCGCGCACCACCGGTTCCTGACCGAGCAATGCCGGCGCGCGGGATTCACGCCGCGCATTGCCCAGGTCGGCAGCGACATCCCGACGCTGATCGGGCTTGTCGCGGCCGGCATGGGCTGTGCGTTCGTGCCGGAAAGCGCGTCGCCGTCCTGCCCGCCCACGGTGCGGCTCGTCGCGCTCGACGCGCTGGCCGACCGTTTCGACGTCGAGTTCGTGTACGACGGCGCCGCCGCCGCGCCTGTCGTGCGGCAGTTTCTCGCCGCGCTGCGCGCGACCGGCCATCCGTGATGCGCGCAGACGCATCGCCGCCGTCGGGCCCGATCTCGCCCGCGTCGGGCCGCCGTCCGCCGTCGTCAGTGGAAGAACATCATGATCAGATGACGCAGATAGTCAGGAATCTCCAACAGCACATGGCGGATATCCACATCCGCCATGTACAGCAACACCGAAAGCGGACCGACCCACAATACAGCAACCACGAACTCCCTCATTCCCGTTCTCCCGACGGCCGGGCGCCGCGATATGCGACATCGCGCCCGTGCCGAAGCAGCCCCGAATGCTGGTATTCGTTCTGTTCGATCGCGGTGCTCGAACGGCATTTGCCGTTTCCGCGCGCCGGCTGCCGTTCAGGCGCCCGCGCGCATCGCCGCGATCCTTCGCTCACCGATCCGTTCGTTCCTTCAACGCCATCCTCGTCTCCTTCATTGCACCAGCCGCGCTGGCGTGATCACGCCATATGACGGCCCGACGCCGGCCGACTGAGCCCCCTCGCACAGGTCCGGGTTGTTGGCCAGCTCGACGACAACGTACTTGTTGCCCGACTTCTGCGTCGAGTCGATCTTCAGGCACGCGAAAGCCACGACCGTCGGCGTCGTGCCCGGCCCGATTGCTGGATCTGCGACGTCGTGTACTTCGGCGACGTCAGCACGACGCCGTAGCGCGCCGCGGCATGCCCCGCGCAATACTTTTTCATTCAGCTTGGGGGTGAGCAGGTTCCGTGCCACGGATCGCGGACTTCAACTGCGGCATGCGAAGCCCGCCGCATGCGGCAGGCGCGACGCAACGGAAGGCGGCCGTTCGGTTTCCGGCCTGAAACAATCGGCCCGACCGGCCGCGACGAAAAGCGGCGCGAAGCGACGCCGGGCGCAGCGAACGGCGCGCGTGCCACCCCTATCGCACCCGCAGCACGACGGGGTTTCCTGACAAACCTGACAACACGCGCGCATCGCGACAGCGACCGCGCGGCGGGCGCCGCCGGTCCGTCGAAACGTTTCAGAAGCGATACGCCCCCGCCGCCGCGCCCGCTTCATGTGCGCCGCGCCGTGACGGCTTCGCATCGACGGCCGCCGGTCTTCGGCCGTCGGCCGCGCAGGATCCGGCGCGATAATACACGCCGGCACAGCACCGAAAGCGAGGCGCATCGATGGATCGGCTGGCAGCAATGGAAACCTACGTGAGCGTGGTGGAAGCCGGATCGTTCTCGGCGGCGGCGAAACGGCTCGACCTCGGCCAGCCCGCGGTGTCGAAGTCGATCGCGCAGCTCGAGGCGTGGCTCGGCACGCGCCTGCTGCTGCGGACCACCCGCGGCATCACGACGACCGACGCGGGCCAGCGCTTCTACGAACACGCCAAACGCGCGATCGACGAAGCGCTCGAGGCCGAACAGTCGGTGCGGGACGCGTCGGCGAGCCTGTCGGGACGCCTGCGCGTGTCGGCGGCGGTCACGTTCGCACGGCTGCACGTCCTTCCCGCGCTGAAGGCCTTCATGGCGCAACATCCCGCGCTCGACGTCGACGTGTTGCTCGACGACCGCAACATCGACCTTTTAGAGGAAGGCATCGACGTCGCGCTGCGGATGGGCGCGCTCGACGACAGCGCGACGATGACCGCGCGCCGCATCGCGCAAAGCCCGCGCCGCGTCGTCGGCACGCCCGCGTATTTCGACGCCGCCGGCCGGCCGCAGTCGCCCGCCGACCTGAGCCGGCACCAGGCGATCGTCTATTCGGTGCGCGGCGGCGGCGACGCGTGGGCGTTCGAGCGCAACGGCAGCGCCGTCTCGGTCGCCGTGTCGGGCAGGCTGCGCGTCAGCGCCGCCGAAGGCATGCGGACCGCCGTGCTGAATCACATGGGCGTCGCGGTCGCGTCGGAATGGATGTTCGCGCCGGAGCTGGCCGACGGCACGGTCGAGGCCGTGCTGGCCGACTGGCGGCTGCCGGCCGTCGACCTGTGGGCCGTGTTCCCGTCCGGCCGGCTCGTGACGTCGAAGGCGCGCGCGTTCGTCGCGTTCGTCGAGCAGGCGCTCGGCACCGCGCCGGCCCGCCCGGACTGACGCACCGCCCGTTTTCCGGAAGGTCGGCGCCCGCCCCCGGCGGCGACAGCGCGCAGCCTGCGGCCGGGTGCCGGCTGTCCACAGGCGGGCGATGCCTGCCCGGCATCGCGCACGACCACTTCAAGATGACAACGTCATGACTACAACCCCTGCGCGGCCATTCGATTGAAATAGACCCCAAAAACGGCCGTTTAATGTCGTTTGAAATCGTAACGAGTCGAAATATACTGCGCGCGCATCCAACCCTCGTGCCAAAGAGCGGATGCCTATTCGCGCCTCGGTCACGGTCCCCCTGTGACCGAGGTTTTTTTTGGCCGCGTGCGGCTCGTCGCCGACACGGTCAGGCCGAGCTGCCGCCGCGGCAACCGTGATCGACCCTGTGTCGACCGCGGCCGCGAACGCGTGGCGTTCGTCGAGCGTGACTTCCATTATTGATTTGAAATCAAAATAATTTCGTCTATAGATCGCTTTTTCCGCAAAAGTAAAGCGGGCACACTCCGTCCTGTCACCCACGGTCCGCCGGACCAGCTGCGCGGTCCGCCGCGCGAGCGTCCCGCGCCGCCGCCAACCGTATCCAGGAAGGAGCCTTCCGCGTGAACCACCCGACTTCACCCCCGCCCCGCCCGACTCACACGCAACGCGGCGCCGCCTTGCCGCTGCTCGCGCTCGCTGCCGGCGCGTTCGGCATCGGCACCACCGAGTTCTCGCCGATGGGCCTGTTGCCCGTGATCGCCGACGGCGTGCACGTGTCGATCCCGACCGCCGGCATGCTGATCAGCGCGTATGCGATCGGCGTGATGGCGGGCGCGCCGCTGATGACGCTGCTGCTCGCGCGCTGGCCGCGGCGCTCGGCACTGATCGCGCTGATGAGCATCTTCACGCTCGGCAACCTGCTGTCGGCCATCGCGCCGGACTATACGACGCTGCTGCTCGCGCGGCTCGTCACGAGCCTCAACCACGGCGCGTTCTTCGGGCTCGGCTCGGTCGTCGCGGCCAGCCTCGTGCCGCGCGACAAGCAGGCGAGCGCGGTCGCGACGATGTTCATGGGCCTCACGATCGCGAACGTCGGCGGCGTGCCGGCCGCGACCTGGCTCGGCCAGGCGATCGGCTGGCGGATGTCGTTCGCCGCGACCGCGGGCCTCGGCGTGCTCGCGATCGTCGGGCTCTTCGCCGCGCTGCCGAAGGGCGACGCGGGCCGGATGCCTGACCTGCGCGCGGAACTCGCGGTGCTCACGCGCCCCGTCGTGCTCGGCGCGCTCGCGACGACGGTGCTCGGCGCCGGCGCGATGTTCACGCTGTACACGTACGTCGCGCCGACGCTCGCGCACATCACCGGCGCAACGCCCGCGTTCGTGACCGCGATGCTGGTGCTGATCGGCGTCGGCTTCTCGATCGGCAACATGGCGGGCGGGCGCCTCGCCGACCGGTCGCTCGACGGCAGCCTGATCGGCTTCCTGTCGCTGCTGGTCGCGACGATGCTCGCGTTCCCGGTGCTCGCCGCGACGCATGCGGGGGCGGCCGTCACGCTGCTCGTCTGGGGTGTCGCGACGTTCGCGGTCGTGCCGCCGCTGCAGATGCGCGTGATGCGTGCCGCGGCCGACGCGCCAGGGCTCGCGTCCGCGGTCAACATTGGTGCGTTCAACCTCGGCAACGCGCTCGGCGCCGCGGCCGGCGGCGCGGCGATCTCGGCCGGGTTCGGCTATGCGGCGGTGCCGATTGTCGGCGCGCTGATCGCGACCGCCGGGCTCGCGCTCGTCGTGCTGCAGGTGCTGCAGCGGCGGCGCGCGCCGCTCGCCGCGAACGCCTGACTCGTCTGCAATCGGTCAGCCCGGCGGACGGCTCAGGATGACGAGACCGTTGTTGTTGTCGTCGTCATCCGCGCCATCTTTCCCCCGGCGCACGGTTCACGGTGCGCCGTCAAAGCCGCCGAAAAAAGCGCGCGCATTCGCGTCGAGACTCTCGAGGTGATACCCGCCCTCCTGCACGATCACCGTCGGCAGCCCGAGCGCGCCGATCGCGTCGCCGAGCCGCCGGAACCCGTCGGTCGTGACCGCGACCTGCGATTGCGGATCGTCCTTGTAGATGTCGAAGCCGAGTGCGAGCACGAGCGCATCGGGCTGGAACCGCGCGAGCGCGCGCAGCGCATCGTCGAACCGCTCGAAGAACGCCGCTTCCGGGGCGCCGTGCGGCATCGGCAGGTTGAGGTTGAAGCCGTCGCCCGCGCTTCGCTTGCGGAGCGGTTGGGGAAGTAGTTCGGTCGTATCGCGTGCGCGGCGATACACCGCGAGGCGACTCCGGAGCACGTGCCCGGAGCCGCAGCGAGATCAGAAGCGATGCACGATGCCGAGCTGCACGCCGCGCGCATTCGCGCCCGGATAGGCCAGCGGCAGACCGGGGTTCGCCGCACCGGCAAGCGTATAGCCGGCCTGGTTGCGGTTGCGCAGGTACGACAGCGCGCCGTAGAAGCTCGTGCGCTTCGACAGGTCGTACTCGTACATCAGCCCGAACTGGTCCGCGTTGTCGCCCTGCGACGCCTGGTCGTGCAGGTACGCATAGCCGAGCGCGACGTAGTTCGCCGGGTTGATCTGGTATTTGACCGACAGCCCGTAGACGCGGGAATCGATCCCGAGGTCGGCCCACTTCACCGCCGAGAAGCCGCCGTAGACGGTCGCCTTGCCGATCGCGTACGACGCGCCCGCCATGATCGTGCGGTCCGTCGTCGCGGCCGTCGCGTTCTTCAGCCACTGGCCCGCGACGAATGCCGCGAACGGCCCGTGCTCGTAGGTCACGTCGAACTGCTGGCTCGACCCGGCCGAGCGCACGCCGCCCGCATCGCCGAAGCCGAAGTACAGGCCCGCCTGGAATCCGGCGATCTCGGGGCTCTGGTACGACACGGTGTTGCTCGTGCGGAATGCGAACACGGTCAGGTTGTCCATGCCGGACGCCTGCGTGACGCCGCCGAACGCATCCTGCCC
This sequence comes from Burkholderia sp. MR1-5-21, assembly GCF_053427715.1. NCBI lineage: Bacteria > Pseudomonadati > Pseudomonadota > Betaproteobacteria > Burkholderiales > Burkholderiaceae > Burkholderia > Burkholderia sp. MR1-5-21. The sequence continues at coordinate 45,996 of NZ_JBSAXD010000041.1, read as the reverse complement.
ACCCTGGTCGTTGAACAGCGGCGAGTTCTGCCGGCCGGCGCGCACCTTGCCCCACTGCCCCGCGATGCCGACCCACGCCTGGCGGTTGAACATGCGTCCGGCATCCGCGAACGACCCGTCGTTCGGATTGAAGCCGTTTTCCAGCGCGAACTCGATCTTCTGTCCGCCGCCGATGTCCTCGCCGCCCTTCACGCCGAAGCGGCTGCCCCACTGGCCGCCCGAGCCGATCGCCGCCGTGTAGCCGTTGCCGGTGTTCACGTACTGCGCGAACTCGTCGATCACGCCGTACAGCGTGACGCTGTCCTGCGCGCGTGCGGCGCCCGAGCCTGCGAGCGCCGCGGCCGCGCATGCGCAATGGAAGCCCACACGGGCGAACGGCAGGCGCGACGACGGCATGCGATTTGTCTTGAATTTAGTCATGCTATTCATTTCGATGGAAAGCACTGACCCGGGACGACAGCAACGTGCCGTCCTGCGGTCAGATGGAATGGGAAATCGGGGCGATGCGTGGCGCCTTGCGACGCCCGACGCGTGGCGCACCGTCGCCCGGTGCGGCCGGTCGGAGACTGGACGGCTCCGCGCGCGGCGCGGAGCCCGCGTCGTCAGTTCTTGAGTTCGCCGTGCTCGAACGGCAGGATCAGCCGTTCGGGGATGCTGCGGCGCGACGCGCGCGCGCCGATGTAATACAGGATGGCCGGGACGACGAGGCCGAGAATCCACGAGATGTCGGTGCCGCCCAGCGCGTCGACCAGCGGCCCCGTGTACAGGTGCGTCGACATGAACGGCAGCTGCACGAGCACGCCGACCACGTAGATCCCGATCGCCATGCCGTTCCAGCGGCCGTAGCGGCCGTCCGGGTCGGACAGCGCGGGCACGTCGTAGCGCGATTTCGTGAAGCAGTAGTAGTCGACGAGGTTGATCGCGCTCCACGGCGTGAAGAACGCGAGCAGGAACAGGATGAACGCGGTGAATTCCTTCAGGAACGAATGGCGGCCGGCGAGCGCGACCATCGTCGAGATGAAGATCATCCCGAAGATGTACACGAGACGGCTCTTCGACGACACCGCGCCCTTGCCGCGAAAGCCGCTGACGATCGTCGCCATCGACATGAAGCTGCCGTACGCGTTGAGCGCCGTGACGGTCACCTTGCCGAATGCGATGCTGAAGTACAGCAGCGCCGCGACCGCGCCCGTCGAGCCGAGCCCGACGATATAGGCGACTTCGTGATGCGCGAACTGGCTGCCTGCCAGCGCCGCGGCGAACACGCCGAACACCATCGCCGCCTGCGCGCCGATCACCGAGCCGAGGCCGACCGCGAGGAACGTGCGGACCGACGACGTCGAGCGCGGCAGGTAGCGCGAATAGTCGGCGACGTACGGGCCGAACGCGATCTGCCACGACGCGGACAGCGACATCGACAGCAGGAAGCTCGCGAGCGAGAAGTGCCGGTTCGCGAGCAACGCGCCGATGTCGTGGTTCGCGAACAGCTGCGCGAACATGTAGACGAACGCGGCGATGCCGATCACGCTCGCGATGCGGCCCACCGCGTGGATCGCGCGGTAGCCGAACACGGTCAGCACGACGATCACGGCGGCGAACAGCAGGATGCCGGTCGCGTCGTCGACCTTCAGCAACTGCGCGACGGCCTGCCCGGCCAGCACCGAGCCGCTCGCCGAGAAGCCCACGTACATCAGGCACACGAGCACGATCGGGATCATCGCGCCATACACGCCGAACTGCACGCGGCTCGAGATCATCTGCGGCAGGCCGAGCTGCGGCCCCTGCGCGCCGTGCAGCGCCATCACCGTGCCGCCGACCAGTTGCCCGAGCAGCAACGCGATCAGCGACCAGAACACGTCGCCGCCGAGCACGACCGCCAGGGCGCCGGTCACGATCGCCGTGATCTGCAGGTTGGCGGACAGCCACAGCGTGAACTGGCTGAGCAGTCCGCCATGACGCTCTGAATCGGGAATGAAATCGATCGAGCGAACCTCGATCAGGCCGCCGCCGGCTTTTCCACTTGAATTCGTTGACACGAAGAAATCTCCAGATTGCTTAGGATCACAAAGGTATCCATTGATACGGGGCGCGTGCTGAGCCGACTTTAGAGGCTCGTCGAAGTGGAACGCCGTGGATCGCCGGCATGCGCCAGGCACGCACGGTCAGCACGCTGGCGCGCAATCAGCACAGCCCGTGCCGATATTGCCTGCGAATGATCTTGTATATACAACTTTGCTGATATTGGTGATTACCCGAAACCAACTAAAAATCGTATTTGTCCGATCAAATGGCCCCACTACCACGGCAGCGGTCCGCCGCTTGGGGATCCGTCGGGCGAAAGCTTCTGGAAAGGCGAGCGAGTCGGCGCGGGACGCCGGCACGCGCCGCTATTTCGGATTCGGTTCGGCCACCAGTTCGTCGCCGGGCAGCAGCTGCAGCATCAGGCGTGCGGCCTCGACGTTCGTCGTATGCAGCCATTCGTCGTAGTCGTCGGCCGGCAGGATCACGACGCCCCGCTTCTCGTCGCCGGGCCGGTGCATCCGCGCGAACACCGGATGGCCGTCCGCGTTGACCGTCAGCATCGACATGCCGACCAGCGGCCGTCCGTCGTCGCTTTCGTAGCGCCGCCAGATGCCGGCGATGCAGCAGGTAGCCCAGTCCGCGACGCCGATCCGGTGCCACACGTTGCGGCCCGTCTCGTAGCACGGCTCGCAGATCCAGCGCGCCGGGATCAGGCAGCGCTGCCCGTCGCGCCACGCCTTCGCGTACAGGCGCGACGTGCCGACCGTCTCGGCGCGCGCGTTCATCGTGTCGAGCTTCTTCTTTTTCCTGCCGTTCTCGTCGACCCGCTCGGGCTGCATGAATTTCGGCCAGAAGCCGAACACGGCCTTGACCACCGCAAGGCCGTCGCCCTGCGCGCATGCGATAGGCGCCGCGTAATCCGGATACACGTCCGGCTCCCACGGATCGCGGCGGAACAGGTCGCCGATGCCGATCTTCAGTTCGCTGATGCCCGGATCTTCGTCCGGCGCGCGGTAGTTGGTGCACACGGCGGCGGCCTGCGATGGATTGGAATCCTTTCATCGTAGGACATCGTGCGCCGCGCAGGTGCATCAATATTTCGCGTGAGGAAACAATCTTTCAGCGCGAGGGCCCGCCCGGCACGTCGTCGGCTTCGTCCGGGTCGGCCGGAAACCGGTGCTGTCCGAAACGCAGGATGAGCACGCCGACGGCGAGCAGCACGATGCCGAGCGTCGTCATCAGCATGTGCTCGGGGCTGTCCGTCACGCCGCGCAGGATCAGGTCCCGCGCGAGCGACGTCATCGCGATATACAGCGGGAAGCGCACCGGCAGCCGGCCGAGGCGCAGGTAGCGGACCGTCATCGCGAGCACTTCCAGATACAGGAACATCAGCAGCAGGTCCGTCAGCGACACCTGTCCCGCGACGACGACCTTCCATGCCTCCTGCGCCATCGCGAACGTCGTCGCGAGACCGATCACGACGAGCCCGCCCAGTTCGGCCGCATGGAGAAAGCCGTCGAAGCGCCGGCGGAGGCGATCTGCTGACGTGAGCAGCGGACGGGACGTGTTCAGTGTGTTCACGATGACTCGTTGCGTGAAAGTTGAAGCGGCCGGCGCGCCGCGCGCGTTCGTCCGGTACGATCGTCGGACCGCGCAGCGATCGCGCCGGCTTCTGCGCAATCGTCCATCCGTTGCGCATCATTTCGTTATCCCGATGATTACCGAGCGCATCGCGTCCGGTTTCATCGATTGCCTGCACGATGCGACGGCAGCCGAGATAGCGCTGGAGCGTGTCGAACTGCGCACTCACCTGCGCGACGCCGACCCGCAGCCTCATCGCGATGGCGCGCGCCGGATGGCCGGGCGGTCTTAATCTACTGCATACGACGCGGCAGCATCAAGAGCACAGCTGCTGCCCGCGAGCGGGCCGGGCCGTTGACGGATCGCCTATTCGGATAACAGATCCGCACGATCTGTTCCAAAGACGCACCGAAGCTGCTAGATTGCTTCCGCAACCATGCAATTCGGCCAGCGCCGCACGCCGGGCTGTGCTGCTGCGGCATCGCGACGCGCTTGCAGCGGCGGCCCGCGCGCGACGGATCGCACGCGCCGCGCGACGGCCGCGCCTGTCACAAAAGAGCACAGCGACACCTGACACACTCGTCCGATCCGCTTTCGTGGTGCATCGTTTCGACGCCCCGCGTATCGTATCGGCGTAACCAACCGGCATGCCCCGATGCAGACAAACCCACCCGCCCCGCAGAACGTTCATAGCCCCCCTACCCGCAACGCGATCTTCCTCGTTGCGACCGTCAACCCCGGCGCCGGCCACGCGGACACGATCCGCGCCTGGTGCGGCGACATTGCCGCGCTCGTCCGCTCGGTCGGCAAGCGCGTGCCGGCCGGCAACCTGACGTGCGTGTGCGGCTTCGGCTCCAACGCGTGGGGCACGCTGTTCGGCACGCCGCGGCCCGCGGCGCTGCACCCGTTCCGCGAATTCGGCGCGGGCCAGCGCGTGGCCGTCGCGACGCCCGGCGACATCCTGCTGCACATCCGCGCCGACGCGACCGATCTGTGCTTCGAACTCGCGACGCTGCTCGTCGGCCGCCTCGGCGACGCGGCGAAGATCGTCGACGAAGTGCACGGCTTCCGCTATTTCGACCAGCGCGCGATGATCGGCTTCGTCGACGGCACGGAGAATCCGGCCGGGCGCGAAGCCGTCGACTTCACGGTGATCGGCGACGAGGATGCCGAATTCGCGGGCGGCAGCTACGTGATCGTGCAGAAGTACCTGCACGACATGGCCGGCTGGAATGCGCTGCCGGTCGAGACGCAGGAGCGCATCATCGGCCGCACCAAACTGTCCGACATCGAGCTCGACGCGGCGGTCAAGCCGTCGTCGTCGCACAGTTCGCTGACGACGCTCGTCGAGAACGGCGAGGAAGTGAAGATCCTGCGCGACAACATGCCGTTCGGCCGCCCTGGCGCCGGCGAGTTCGGCACCTACTTCATCGGCTACGCGCGTTCGCCCGCGCCGATCGAGCAGATGCTCGAGAACATGTTCGTCGGCCGGCCGCCCGGCAATTACGACCGGCTGCTCGATTACAGCCGAGCGGCGACAGGGTCGCTGTTCTTCGTGCCGTCGGCCGACCTGCTCGACGCGCTCGCGACACGCGGCGCGCCGGCCGCCGACGCCGCGTCGTCGGCCGCGCCCCAATCGAACGAGCCGCCTTCCGACGGCTCGCTGAAAATCGGCTCGCTCAAAGGAACCCATCCATATGAATAACCTGCATCGCGAACTCGCCCCGATCTCCACCGCCGCGTGGTCGCAAATCGAAGAGGAAGTGGCCCGCACGTTCAAGCGTTCGGTGGCGGGCCGGCGGGTGGTCGACGTCGTCGGGCCGGACGGCGTCGAGCTGTCGGGCGTCGGCACCGGCCATCTGCGCGACATCGCCGCGCCGCGCGAGCACGTCGGCGCGAAGCTGCGCGAGGTCAAGGCGCTCGTCGAGTTCACCGTGCCGTTCGAACTGAAGCGCGACGCAATCGACGCGGTCGAGCGCGGTGCGCGCGACGCCGACTGGCAGCCGGCGAAGGACGCCGCGCAGCAGCTCGCATTCGTCGAGGACAGCGCGATCTTCGACGGCTATGCGGCCGCCGGCATCGTCGGGATCCGCGAAGCGACGTCGAACCGCAAGATCACGCTGCCCGCCGACGTCCGCGACTATCCGGGCGCGATCGGCGACGCGCTCGAAGCGCTGCGGCTCGCGGGCGTCGACGGCCCCTATTCCGTGCTGCTCGGCGCGGACGCGTACACAGCGCTCGGCGAAGCGCGCGAACAGGGTTATCCGGTGATCGACCACCTGAAGCGGATCGTCAACGGCGAGATCGTCTGGGCGCCCGCGATCAGCGGCGGCTGCGTGCTGTCGACGCGTGGCGGCGACTTCGCATTGCACCTTGGCGAAGACGTGTCGATCGGCTATCACAGTCATACCGGCGACGTCGTTCGACTGTACCTGCGCGAGACGCTCACGTTCCTGATGCTGACGAGCGAGGCCTCGGTCGCGGTGGCCGCACAGCCGCCCGCAGCCTGAAGATCGGCCCGGCGCCAAGGCGCCGGGCCGCTTCATCGTCGACGTCGCGCGCCCGCCCGCATCGGCGCGGGCTCCGCTTCGGCGCGACGACTGTCGCTCGAAGCCGGCCGGGTACGCGAATTGCGGACGCGCGGTGCGACACCGCACGCCGGCGCACTGAACGGGAGGTCCTCATGAGCGACACGGACGATGCCATCCGCCAGCTGCAGGCCACGATCGATGCCGTCAGGCAATCGGTCGACGCGGCGGCCAACCGTCAGACCAGCGAAATCGCCGCGCTCTTTGCGGCGACCGCGCTGATCTTCGCCGAACTGCCGCCCGAAACCCGCAGCATGATCCAGGACTCGTTTTCCGACTGGGCCCGCAGCCTGCCGGATCCGTCGCTCGCGGACGGCATGAAACAGATCGCGCGGGATCGGCTCGGCATGCATTTCTGACGCCGACGCACACTACGTCGGTGTTGTCCCGGGTCTGGTCCCATGCTCGAGGGACGCGCACGCAAGCCGCGGACAGCCCGCGCAGCACCCCTGCGCGTGCGATGCCCGATGCGGCTTCCTCCGGACGAAATCGCGACGCTCGCCATCCGGCGCCGCCCGGCGGCAGCGCGCGTGCTGCCATCGCTGGCCATCCCTCCTCCGCTCCCTGTCTCTCTGCGCGCTGAGCCCGCGTCGCGCATGCGCGCCCGCTGCCTGAATCCGTTCGCGGGACGCCGTGACGCACATCGTTTCCGCAATCATGACAAACGCATGTCCGTCTGTACTCCTCGCATTCGCGCGACACGGGTGCGCAAGGGTGCAATTCGCCCGCCACGACGCCCTCGAACTGTGTCTTGGACAGCGTCTGTCGATCCGCTATTTTTGGACGCAGTCAACGTGATGCGATGGGTTCGTCGAAGCCTGTGCGTTCCCGTCGCCTGCGGTGTCCGCGTCGCGCCCGATGCCGCACGGCCGGCAAGCCCGCGCGCCGCACCGCAACGGCCATTGACCCATCGACCTCTTTACTGACAGGAGCCACCCAATGCCCGCACTTTGCGATATCTGCCATGCCCGCCCCGCCGTGGCGCGCGCCACGGTGACGCAGAACGGCGAGCGCAAGTCGATCTCGATCTGCGACTACCACTACCGTCAGCTGATGCGGCATCAGAGCATGCTCAATCCGTTCGACACGCTGCTCGGCGGCGGAAGCGACCTGTCGCACTTCTTCGGCGGCTTCGGCGAAGGCGCACACGACGACGGCCATCTCGCCGCGGAACTGCCGCGCGAATCGGTCGACCCGACCGACGCATTCAGCGAGCAGACGCTCGAGCTGCTGCAGCGCGCCGCGGAAAAGGCGCACGAGCTGCGACGCACCGAACTGGACACCGAGCACCTGCTGTACGTGCTCGCCGATACCGACGTCTGCGCCGCGTTGCTGAAGGAGCTGAAGCTTTCGCCGGACGACATCACGCGCTACATCGACGAACACGCGCACACCGGCACCGCGGACCCCGACGCGTCCGTCGACCGGATGACGATCTCGCCGCGCGTGAAGAAGGCGATCCAGTTCGCGTTCCAGGCGTCGCGCGATCTCGGCCACTCGTATATCGGTCCCGAGCATCTGCTGATCGGCCTCGCGGCCGTGCCCGACAGCATCGCGGGCACGCTGCTGAAGAAATACGGCGTGACGCCCGAAGCGCTGCGCCAGAAGGTCGTGAAGGTCGTCGGCAAGGGCGCGGAAGACGGCCGCGTCGACACGCCGACCGGCACGCCCAATCTCGACAAGTTCGGCCGCGACCTCACCGCGCTCGCGCGCCAGGGCAAGCTCGATCCCGTGCTCGGCCGCGCGCAGGAAATCGAGAGCACGATCGAAGTGCTCGCGCGGCGCAAGAAGAACAATCCGGTGCTGATCGGCGAGCCGGGCGTCGGCAAGACGGCGATCGTCGAAGGCCTCGCGCAGCGGATCGTCAACGGCGACGTGCCCGAAGTGCTGCGCAACAAGCGGCTCGTCGAGGTGAACATCAACTCGATGGTCGCCGGCGCGAAGTACCGCGGCGAGTTCGAGGAACGCGCGAAGCAGCTGATCGACGAGGTCACCGCGAAGCAGGATGAACTGATCCTGTTCATCGACGAGCTGCACACGATCGTCGGCGCGGGGCAAGGCGGCGGCGAAGGCGGCCTCGACATCGCGAACGTGCTGAAGCCGGCGCTCGCGCGCGGCGAGCTGAGCCTGATCGGCGCGACGACGCTCAACGAATACCAGAAGTACATCGAGAAGGACGCGGCGCTCGAGCGGCGCTTCCAGCCCGTGTTCGTGCCCGAGCCGACCGTCGAGCAGACCATCGTGATCCTGCGCGGGCTGCGCGACAAGCTCGAAGCGCACCACCAGGTGACCTTCACCGACGACGCGTTCGTCGCGGCCGCCGAATTCGCGGACCGCTACATCACGTCGCGCTTCCTGCCCGACAAGGCGATCGACCTGATCGACCAGGCGGCCGCGCGCGTGCGGATCAGCGCGACGTCGCGGCCGGCGGAGATCCAGGAGCTCGAGGCGGAACTCGCGCAACTGAAGCGCGAGCAGGACTACGCGTCGTCGCGCAAGCGCTTCGACGAGGCGAAGGGCTTCGAGGAGCGCATCGCCGACAAGCAGAAGCAGCTCGACGACCGCATGGAGGCGTGGCAGCGCAAGACCGGCTCCGAAACGCTCGAGGTGACGGTCGCGTCGGTCGCCGATGTGGTGTCGCGCCTGACCGGCATCCCGGTCAACGAACTCACGCAGGAAGAACGCCAGAAGCTGCTGCAGATGGAGGCGCGGCTGCGCGAGCGCGTCGTCGGCCAGGAGGATGCGGTGGTCGCGGTCAGCGACGCGGTGCGGCTGTCGCGCGCGGGCCTCGGCCAGACGCACCGGCCGATCGCGACGTTCCTGTTCCTCGGGCCGACCGGCGTCGGCAAGACCGAGCTCGCTAAGGCGCTCGCCGAAACCGTGTTCGGCGACGAGCAGGCGATCATCCGCATCGACATGTCCGAATACATGGAGCGGCATGCGGTTGCACGGCTGATCGGCGCGCCGCCCGGCTACGTCGGCTACGACGAAGGCGGCCAGCTCACCGAGCGCGTGCGGCGGCGCCCGTACAGCGTGATCCTGCTCGACGAGATCGAGAAGGCGCACCCGGACGTGTACAACGTGCTGCTGCAGGTGTTCGACGACGGCCGGCTGACGGACGGCAAGGGTCGCGTCGTCGACTTCAGCAACACGATCCTGATCGCGACCAGCAACCTCGGCGCCGCGATCATCATGGACAACCTGACGCAGCCAGAGGCCGCACGCAAGACCGACAAGGCGATCAAGCAAGAGTTGATGCAGGTGCTCAAGGGACATTTCCGCCCCGAGTTCCTGAACCGGATCGACGAGATCATCGTGTTCGATGCGCTGTCGAAGGACAACATCCGCGCGATCGTGCAGATCCAGCTCGACCGCGTGATCCGCACGGCGGCCGCGCAGGACATCACGCTCACGATCGGCGCGTCGCTCGTCGACCATCTCGCCGATGTCGGCCACCAGCCCGAATTCGGCGCGCGCGAACTGAAGCGCCAGATCCGCCAGATCATCGAGACGCGCCTCGCGAAGGAGATTCTCGGCGACAGGCTCAAGTCGGGCGATCGCGTCGAGATCGACTACGACAAGGCCGGCGACGACGTGACGTTCAACACGCTGCCGCCGGCGGCGGACGCATCGAAGGACGGCAAGGCGACGGCCGACGGCAAAGCATCGGGCGACGGCGAAACGGCGGCCGAGGCGGCCGGCGACATCCCGTCCGACGTGAAGGACGCCGCCGGCAAACCGGCTGCCCGGAAGGCCTCGCGCGCGAAGTCGTCCGGCGACAAGAAGGAAGCCCGCTAGCCCTGCTACCCGGGCCCCGAACGGCGCGTGCACCGGCACGCGCCACCGGCGCCGCGACGCTCTCGCGGGACGGCGCCGCACATAGCCGCGACGCGGCATAACCCGAGCCCGGTTCCGGCGTGTCCGGCACGGCTCACGGAGCATTCACATGACAAATCGACGCGAAGTGCCAGGTATCAGGAAGTACGAAGGGCCCGCCGGCGGTTGGGGCGCGCTTCGCGCCACGGCCGACGCGGTGCGCACGCAGATGGACGCCTTCGAGGCGCCGATCATCCTGATGCGGACCAACCAGCCCGACGGCTTCGACTGTCCCGGCTGCGCGTGGCCCGACAAGGAGCACCGCTCCACGTTCCAGTTCTGCGAGAACGGCGCGAAGGCCGTCACGTGGGAAGCCACCACCAAGCGCGTGACGCCCGAATTCTTCGCGGCGAACACGGTATCGTCGCTGTTGCGCATGTCGGACTACGAACTGGAGAACATGGGCCGGCTCACGCATCCGCTCGTCTACGATCGCGCAACCGACACGTTCCGCCCGGTCGAATGGGACGATGCATTCGCGCGCATCGGCGACGTGCTGCGCGGCCTCGCGCCCGAGCAGGTCGAGTTCTATACGTCCGGCCGCGCGTCGAACGAAGCTGCGTACCTGTACCAGCTGTTCGCGCGCGAATACGGGACCAACAATTTCCCCGACTGCTCGAACATGTGCCACGAGCCGACGAGCGTCGGGCTGCCGCAATCGATCGGGATCGGCAAGGGCACCGTGTCGCTGGAGGATTTCGACCACTGCGAGCTGATCATCTCGATCGGCCACAACCCCGGCACGAACCACCCGCGGATGATGGGCACGCTGCACGAATGCTCGCGGCGCCACGTGCCGATCATCGTGTTCAATCCGCTGCGCGAGCGTGCGCTCGAACGCTTCGCCGATCCGCAGGACATGATCGAGATGGCGTCGTTCGGCTCGACGCGGATCGCGTCGACGTACTACCAGCTCGACGCGGGCGGCGACGCGGCCGCGCTCAAGGGCATCATGAAGGCGCTGCTCGCGCTCGATGCCGAACAGGGCGACGTGCTCGACCGTGCGTTCATCGCCGAGCACACGAGCGGGTTCGATGCGTTCGCGGCCGATCTCGAAGCGACGTCGTGGGACGACATCGAACGCGCGAGCGGCCTCAGCCAGGCGCAGCTCGAACAGGTCGCGCTCGCGTATGCGAAGTCGAACGCGACGATCGTGACGTACGGGATGGGCGTCACGCAGCACAACAAGGGCACCGCGACCGTGCGCCTGATTGCCGACCTGCTGCTGCTGCGCGGCAACTTCGGCAAGCCCGGCGCCGGCATCTGCCCGCTGCGCGGCCACTCGAACGTGCAGGGCAACCGCACGGTCGGCATCACCGAGAAGCCGGCGGCGGACTTCCTGAAGAAGCTCGAAGATGTATTCGGCTTCACGCCGCCGACGCATCACGGCCACGACGCGGTCCAGGCGATGCAGGCGATGGTCGCCGGCACCGCGAAGGCGCTGATCTGCCTCGGCGGCAACTTCGCGGTCGCGCTGCCGGATCCCGAGCAGTCGTTCCCGGCGATGGGCAAGCTCGACCTGAGCGTCCATCTCGGCACGAAGCTGAATCGCTCGCACCTGCTGGTCGCGAAGGAGACCTACATCCTGCCCGTGCTCGGCCGCACCGAGCTCGACGTGCAGGCGAACGGCCCGCAGTCGGTGACCGTCGAGGATTCGATGTCGATGGTCCACGCGTCGGCCGGCAAGCTGACGCCCGCGTCCGAGCACCTGCGCTCGGAGCCCGCGATCGTCGCGGGCATCGCGCACGCGACGCTGCCCGCCAGCAAGGTGCAGTGGCTCGACCTCGTCGCCGACTACGACCGGATCCGCGACCTGATCGACCGGACGATTCCGGGCTTCGAGGCGTTCAACACGCGGATCCGCACGCCGGGCGGGTTCCGGCTGCCGCTGCCGCCGACCGAGCGCGTGTGGCCGACGCCCACCGGCAAGGCGATGTTCTCCGTGTACAAGGGCGTGAAGGAAGACGCGGACGTGCTCGGCGCCGACGAGGTGCTGCGCCTCATCACGCTGCGCAGCCACGATCAGTACAACACGACGATCTACGGGCTCGACGATCGTTACCGCGGCGTGTTCGGCCGCCGCGACGTGCTGTTCATGAACCCGGCGGACCTCGAGAAGTTCGGGCTCGAGCACGGCGACCTCGTCGACATCGAGACGGTTTCGCCGTCGGGCCGGCCGCTGCGCCTCGAAAAGATCACCGCGATCGAGTACGACATCGCGCCGGGGTCGGTCGGCGCGTACTATCCGGAAGCGAACGTGCTGGTGCCGCTCGACTACATCGACAAGGAAAGCGGCACGCCGTCGTACAAGTCGGTGCCCGTCAAGGTGACGCGCTCGGCCACCGTGTGACGGCAGGCGGGCTCGCCGCATCGAGCTTCGGTGCGGCGACCGTCAGGAATGGAAATTGAAATGGCGCGTCATCGGGACGCGCCATTTTTTCAGCCCTTTCGAAGTACATCGCCGCTCTGCTGCGCTCGCATGCGTCGTCTTCAACGACGACGCCGGGCGCGCATGCCCTTCCGCACGCCGCCGGCAGTCAGGTCAGCTGGTATGTCTCGGATGGCGCGACTTCCTTCGGGATCTCGTTGCCGCACAGTTCGAGCACCGAGCGCTCGATCGTCCGGGTGATCGCGTCGAGCGCCAGCGCGTTGGGCGCCACGCCGAACGGCTCGGCGACTTCGTTCGCGATCGCTTCGAGCGCGATCAGCGTGTATGAAATGAATACGCAGATCAGCGGCGTGAAGAACTCCGTCGAGTCGACGAGACCGAACGGTAGCATCACGCAGTACGCGTAGACGGTGCGATGCAGCAGCACGCTGTATGCGAACGGGATCGGCGTCGACGCGATCCGCTCGCACCCGCCGACCGCATTGCCGAGCTGATCGAGCTGCGCGTCGAACATCCATGTCGTCACGTCGGCGCCCGCTGCGCCGCCGCGCATCCGCACCAGGTTGCCGCGGATCTCGTCGAGCAGCGCGACGGGCTTGTAGCACTTTCCGCTCAGCGCGGCGGCGTGCGCGGGCCCGAGGATCCGCGTCAGGTCGTCGGCGGGATCGGTGTGGCGCAACTGGTGCTTCAGTGCATAGACGAATGCGATCAGCAGGTCGGTCGTCTGGTTGCGTTCGGCGGCGTCGACGTGCCCGGGCAGGTAGTGACGCATCTGCGACGTCAGCGCGCGCGACGCGATCAGCAGGTTGCCCCACAGGTGCCGCGCCTCCTTGAAGCGCTCGAAGCTCGCGTTGTTGCGAAACGCGAGGAAGATCGCCAGCGCGAGCCCGAACAGCGTGAACGGCGCGGTATTGAGCGGGATCTTCTCGCCGAAGATGCGGCCGTTCGTGAAGACCGCCAGCGTGCTGACGGTCGCCATGAACACGAGTTGCGGAATGATCGATTGCAGGACCGAGCCGTTCCACACGAACAGCATCTGCAACCAGTTCTGTCGCGGTCTGACGATCATGATGCGTGTCAGTGGTAGCCGACGTCCCCTTCCCGCACCTTGCCGCGGAACACGCGGTACTGCAGCGCGTTGTAGACGAGGATGATCGGCAGCACGATCACGGTGCCGACCAGCGCGAACAGCTGGCTCGAATGGCTCGACGACGCGTCCCAGATCGTCAGCGACGGCGGCACGATGTTCGGCCAGATGCTGATGATGAGGCCCGTGTAGCCGAGGAAGCAGATCGCGAGCGTCAGCAGGAACGGCGTCGCCTCGTGCTTGCGCCGCACCGTCCGGAAGATTCCCCACACGCACGCGAGCACGAGCACCGGCACGGGCAGGAACCACACGAGGTTGCCGCTGCCGAACCAGCGATGCGCGACGGCCGGCAGCCCGATCACGGTCCACAGGCTGACCACGCCCATCATCGCGAGCAGCACGCCCGTCAGCGGCTTCATCAGCAGCCGCATCTTGCGCTGCAGTTCGCCGTCGACCTTCAGGATCAGCCAGCCGCAGCCGAGCGTCGCGTAGGTGACGAGCACGCCGATCCCGCAGAGCAGGCTGAACGGCGACAGCCAGTCGAACGCGCCGCCGACGAACTGGCCGTTGGCGATCCGGATGCCCTGCAGCAGCGAGCCGAGCACGATCCCCTGGCAGAACGCGGCGAGCGCCGACCCGCCGATGAACGCGAGATCCCACAGGTGCTGCGTGCGGGTCGCCTTCGCGCGCAGCTCGAACGCGGCGCCGCGGAAGATCAGCCCGACGACCATCAGGATCAGCGGCAGGTAGTTCGCCGGCAGCAGCGTCGAGTAGACGACCGGGAACGCGCCGTACAGCCCCGCGCCGCCGAGCACGAGAAACGTCTCGTTGCCGTCCCACACCGGCGCGACCGTGTCGAGCATCACCTGCCGCTCGGCCTTGGCGTCGAAGAACGGAAACAGCAGCCCGATGCCGAGGTCGAAGCCGTCCAGCATCACGTAGATGTACACGCCGAGCGCGATGATCGCGGCCCACACGACAGGAAGATCGATTTGCATGGCTTACTCCGCTTCGGTGACGTTCAGCGGCGTGGACAGCGCGCTCTTGCGCAGCCCCGGATGCCGGTGCAGTTCGATGTACCCGGCGTTCGCCGCCGGCCCGTGCATCATCAGTTTCAGCATGTAGTAGAGGCCCGTTCCGAATACGAGGAAATACACGACGATGAAGATCAGCAGCGACACGCCGGCCTGCTGTGCACTGATCGGCGCGACCGAATCCGCGGTGCGCAGCACGCCGTAGACGGTCCACGGCTGCCGGCCGACCTCGGTCGTGATCCAGCCGGCGAGCAGCGCGACGATCCCCGACGGTCCCATGCACAGCACGAACCACTGATACCAGCGCGCTTCATAGAGTCGCCCGCCCTTTCTCAGCAGCAGGCCGGCGAGCGCGGTGAGCAGCATCAGCATGCCGAGGCCCGCCATGATCCGGAACGTCCAGAACACGATCGGCGAGTACGGACGGTCCTGCGGCGGGAATTCCTTCAGCCCGCGGATCTCGCCGTTCCAGCTGTGCGTGAGGATCAGGCTGCCGAGATGCGGCACCTGCACCGCGTAGCGCGTGACTTCCGCCTGCATGTCGGGCAGGCCGACGAGGTTGAGCGCCGTGCCGCCCTTCTCCGTTTCCCACAGCCCTTCGATCGCCGCGATCTTCGCGGGCTGGTATTCGCGCGTGTTCAGGCCGTGCGCATCGCCGACGAAGATCTGCACCGGCGCGAGCAGCAGCAGCATCCACAGCGCCATCGAGAACGTGCGCTTGACCGGTTCGTCGCGGCGGCCCTTCAGCAGATGCCACGCGCCGCATGCGGCGACGATGAAGCCCGCGACGATGAACGCCGCGATCGTCATGTGCGCGAGCCGGTACGGAAACGACGGATTGAAGATCACCTTGAACCAGTCGACCGGGACGACGATGCCGTCCTTGATCGCGTAGCCCTGCGGCGTCTGCATGAAGCTGTTCGACGCGAGAATCCAGAACGTCGAGATCAGCGTGCCGACCGCGACCATCAGCGTCGCGAAGAAATGCGCGCGCGGGCTCACGCGATTCCAGCCGAACAGCATCACGCCGAGGAAGCCGGCCTCGAGGAAGAACGCCGTCAATACTTCATACGTCAGCAGCGGCCCGGTGATGTTGCCCGCGATACGGGAAAACCCGCTCCAGTTGGTGCCGAACTCATACGCCATCACGACGCCGGAAACGACGCCCATCCCGAAGCCGATCGCGAAGATCTTCGACCAGAACTGGAACATCGACTTGTAGGCCGCGTCGCCGGTCGCCAGCCAGCGCCACTCCAGCACCGCGAGGAAGCTCGCCATGCCGATGCTGATCGCGGGAAACACGATATGAAAGGACACCGTGAACGCGAACTGCAATCGCGCGAGGTGGATGGCATCGAAGAGTTCCATGACCGTTATGTGCCCGTGATGATGAAGACAGGGGTTCGATGCGGCCCGTCCCGCGACGGCCCGCCGGCCGCCTGTGCGGCCCCGGCAGTTGCATGCGGATTGCGCCCGGCATCGAAGCGTGATCGACGATATCGCGATTCGAATGTCGTTCGCAATCCATCGCTTGCACGCACGAACTGTGCTCATGGCGTCGCCTTCGATGTGTACATCTAAACCGCGTAGGCAGCAAGCGCGATCGCCCGCTGTACTGCTTTTCCGGTTGTCATGCTGTGTACACACAGCGCATCCGATCGCCCATACGCTGTCGACAGGTTCGAGGTCGCGGCGGGCGGCGCACATGTGCGCGATGCCGTCCGCCCGCCCGTCATCCTTTATCCGTTATCCGCCGGCGACAACGCAAGGACACTCATGCAGCCAGACACCTACCTGAACGAGCCGACCGGCAGCGTCGCGCGCGACGTCATGCGCCATCGTGCGGGCGAGTTCGAGCGGGTCGTCGACCGCGTCGTCGACGAGTGCCCGGTCGCGCTCGTGTTCAACGGCATTTCGCATGCGGTGATGATGGCGACGCCGATCGACCTCGACGTGTTCGGCCTCGGCTTCGCGGTGAGCGAAGGCATCGTCGAACGCGCGTCGGAGGTCTACGACATCGAAAGCGAATACACGGCGGCAGGCGCGGTGGTGTACCTCACCGTGTCGCAGCGCGCGTTCATGGCGCTGAAGGCGCACCGGCGCGCGCTCGCCGGCCGCACCGGCTGCGGCGTGTGCGGGATCGAAAGCATCGCGCAGCTCGACCTGCATCCCGCGCGCATCCGTCATGCCGGCGCGGCGGCCGGAATCGGCACCGAAGCGGTCGAGCGCGCCGCGCGTGCCCTGCCCGCGCATCAGGCGCTGATGCGCGACACGGGCGGCATACACGCGGCCGCGTGGTGCAGCCGCGATGGCGCGGTCGTCGAGGCGTTCGAGGACGTCGGCCGGCACAACGCGCTCGACAAGCTGATCGGCCGGCTCGTGCGTGGCGCAACGGATCCGCGCACGGGCTTCGTGTTCCTGTCGAGCCGCGCGAGCTACGAGCTGGTCCGCAAGGCCGCACGCATCAACATCCCGATGATCGCGACGATCTCCGCGCCGACGTCGCTCGCGATCGATGTCGCGCGCGAAGCCGGCATTCGCCTGCTCGGCTTTTGCCGCGGAAACGGTTTCGTCGAATATGCCGACGGCATCGATGCACCTGAAACTGCAGACGTATAACCCGCCATGACTCGCCCCATCGACTTCGACACCGCCCAGCAGCACTTCGCGCACGCGTTCGCGCGCTCGCCTGCTGCAACGTCCGTCCCGACCGCCGACGCGGCCGGCCGCATCCTCGCCGCGCCGTTGACCGCCGTGCTCGACCAGCCGTGCGCCGACCAGAGTGCGATGGACGGCTACGCGGTACGCTTCGCCGACCTCGCAAGCCGCGCGCCATTGCGCGTTGCGCAGCGCTGCTACGCGGGCGACATCCCGCAGCCGCTCGGTCCGCGCACCGCGGCGCGCATCTTCACCGGCAGCCTGATCCCGCCCGGCGCGGATACGGTCGTCATGCAGGAAGACGCGCAGGAGCAGGATGAACACGTGACGTTCGGCGAACGCGCGCGGGCCGGCACGCATATCCGCCGCCGTGGCGAGGAGCTGCGCGCGGGCGACGTGCTGATTCCGGCGGGCGTCCGCTTGCACGCCGCGCACGTGGGCATCGCGGCCGCACAAGGGATCGAGCGGCTCGACGTGCATCCGGCACTGCGTGTCGGCATCCTGACGACCGGCGACGAACTCGTCGCATGCGGCGCACCGCGAATGCCGCAGCAGATCTACAACAGCAACGCGCCGATGCTGGCCGCGCTCGTCGCCGGGACCGGCGCCGTCGTTTCCCGGAACATCCATGCGCGCGACACGCGGGACGCGATCGACCGCGCGCTGCGCGACCTGCTCGCACACTGCGACCTGCTCGTCTGCGTCGGCGGCGCGTCCGTCGGCGACCGGGATCTCGTGCGTCCCGCGCTCACCGGACTCGGCGCGTCGTTCGTGCTGTCCGGCGTGCGGATGAAGCCCGGCAAGCCGGTTGCGCTCGCGCGGCTCGACGGCAAGCCGGTCGTGCTGCTGCCCGGCAACCCGGGCGCCGCGCTGACGACGTTCGCGCTGTTCGTGACGCCGCTGATCCGCAGCCTGCACGGCCAGGGGCGCGACGAACGCGTGCCGGTCACGCCCGCGCTGCCGCTCGACGCCGACATCGAGGCCGACCCTGCGCGCGACCGCTTCCTGCGGGTTCGCTGCCGAGTCGCGCCGAACGGGCAGCCCGTGCTCGATACGCTGCGGCGGCAAGGCGCCGGGATGCTGCAGTCGCTCGCGGACGCGAGCGGCCTCGTGCGGCTGCCGGCCGGCCGCGCGATCGCGCGCGGCGATGCGCTGCCCTACTACGATTTCGCGCAATGGCTCGCATGACGATGAAGACGGCGGCGCGCAGGCTCGTGTTGCGATGCGGCACCGCATCGGCCATCGCATCGACCGGCGCGTCGCATGGTGCACGCACCGCGTGCCGGCGGCGAACTGTATTCCTGCAAATCGGCCGGGATTGTGTCTCTGTTTCGACGATCCGGAGAACTATCCTCCGGCAAGGAGCCTGTCACGGCCCGCGCACGTTCCGTCGACACGACATGCGCGCCGTCGAGCGCTCCGCTCCTCTCAACCCGCGCAGGCCAACGGACAGATCGTGAACGTCATCGATTCCGTCACGCCGACAGCATCCGCGTCGAGCCGCGGCGCGTCGGCGGGCGACCTCCCCCGCATCGTCGACAGGTTCGATCGTCCGCTGCGCGACCTGCGGCTGTCCGTCATCGATCGCTGCAATTTCCGCTGCACGTACTGCATGCCGCGCGACAGCTTCGACGGCGACCACGCGTTCATGCCGTCGTCGGACCGGCTGTCGTTCGCGCAACTGACCCGCATCGCGCGCGCGTTCGTCGCGCTCGGCGTCCAGAAGATCCGCATCACCGGCGGCGAGCCGCTGCTGCGGCGCGGGCTCGAAACGCTGATCGAATCGCTCGCGTCGCTGACGACCGCGAGCGGCCAGCCGGTCGACATCGCGCTGACGACGAACGGGTCGCTGCTCGCCGCGAAGGCGCGCTCGCTGCGCGATGCCGGGCTCGCACGCGTGACGGTCAGCCTCGACGCGATCGACGATGCGGTGTTCCGCCGGATCAGCGACGTCGATCTTCCCGTGTGGCGCATCCTGGCCGGCATCGACGCCGCGCAGGCGGCCGGGCTCGCGCCCGTCAAGGTCAATGCGGTGATCGAGCGCGGTGTCAACGACAGCCAGCTGCTGCCGCTCGTGCGCGCGTTCCGGCACACGGGCGTGGCCGTGCGCTTCATCGAATACATGGACGTCGGCGGCGCGCAATCCTGGTCGACCGACAAGGTCGTCACGGCCGCGCAGATGCGCGACACGATCGACGCCGTGTATCCGCTGCAGCCGACCGGCGACGGCGACACGAGCGACGATGCCATGCATGCCGGCACCGCCATCGGCTATCGCCACGCGGATGGCGCGGGCGAAGTCGGCTTCATCGCGAGCGTGTCGCGCGCGTTCTGCGGCACCTGCACGCGTGCGCGCGTATCGGCCGACGGCCAGCTCTATACGTGCCTGTTCGCGACGCACGGCACCGATCTGCGGCCGTGGCTCGCCGACACCCTGCCGCTCGACCCGCTGACCGCCGCGATCCGCGATCGCTGGCTGCACCGCGACGACCGCTACTCGGCGTTGCGCGCGGCACGCACCGCGCGGCGGCCGGGAAAAGCGTATCCGACCGTGCGCATGTCGCTCGTCGGCGGCTGACACGCAGCCGAACGATGCGAGACGCGCCGCCCTCTGGAGAACAACCATGACGTCACCCATCGATTCGCCCGCCGCGCCTGACGACCCGGCCCAATCCGACCCTCGCCACGGCGACGACACCACCGCGCTGCCCGTTCGCACGCCTCCGGCGATCGCCGCCGGCTTCGAGGTGCGCGTCCAGTACGCGCCGATCGACGTCGATGCGGAAATCATGCCGATCGCGCGCAACCCGCGGGTTGGCGCCCTCGTGAATTTCCTCGGTGTCGTGCGCCAGACCGGCGATTTCGACGACGTCGTCGCGCTCGAGATCGAGCACTATCCGGGCATGACCGAACGGTCGTTGTGGAGCATCGTCGAGGAAGCGGCCGCGCGCTGGCCGCTCGAAGCGGTCCGGATCGTCCATCGGATCGGCCGGATCGCGCTCGGCGAGCCGGTCGTGCTGGTCGTCGTCGCCGCGCCACATCGCGCGTCGGCATTCGACGCGTGCGAATTCCTGATGGATTTCCTGAAGTCCCATGCGCCGTTCTGGAAAAAGGAAATCCGGCATGACGGCGCGGCCGAGTGGGTCGAGGCCAAGGCGCGCGACGACCAGGCAATGCGACGATGGGGCTGATCAATCCTCTGCATTCCGCAGCATTTCTTCTATCCGGCAACGACCCGCCATGAGACTGACGATCAAGTACTTTGCAAGCATCCGCGAACAACTCCGCGTCGACGAGGAAACCGTCGACATCGATGCGGCCGAGCTCACCGTCGACGCGCTGCGCGGCACGCTCGCGGCGCGCGACGAACGAACCGCCGACGCGCTGCACCGGGATCGCCCGGTGCGCGTTGCGGTCAATCAGGAAATGGTGAACGGCACGTTCGTCGTGCGCGAGGACAGTGAAATCGCATTCTTTCCGCCTGTCACCGGCGGCTGAACGATGTCGCGTGCTGCGAAATACGCGTCGTGAACGCGAATGCGCGGCGTGCGGTGACGCGCGCCGCGCTCGCCGTTCAGCGCGCGCAGATCGCGGCCAGCTTGCCGACCGTGATGACGGCCTGCTCGATCTGGCTCGACCATGGGCTGCTGTAGTTCAGCCGGATGAAATTCCGGTAGCTGTCGGAGATCGAGAACATGTAGCCGGGCCCGATCGTGATCCCCTGCTCGAGCGCGAGCTGATACAGCCGCATCGCATCGACCTTCGCCGGCAGCTCGATCCACAGCACGTAGCCGCCGGCCGGGCTCGAGATCCGCGTGCCCTCGGGGAAGAACCGCGACACGATCGCGCGCATCAGGTTCGCCTGCTGCGCATACGCCTTGCGGACCCGGCGCAGGTGATGCTCGTAGCCGTCGCGCTCGAGGTATTCCGCGATCGCGAGCTGCGGCAGCGACGGCGTCGCCAGCGTATTCAGGAACTTCAGCTTCTCGACCTGATCGCGGTAGCGGCCCGGCAATGCCCAGCCGATCCGGTACGCGGCGGTCAGGCTCTTCGAGAACGACGAGCAGTGCAGCACGAGCCCCTTCCGGTCATAGGATTTCAGCGTGCTCGGATGCGTATCGCCGAAATACAGTTCGTTGTACACGCCATTCTCGATGATCGGCAGATCGGCCTTCGCCGCGAACTCGACCAGCTCGCGCTTGCGCTCGTCCGGCATCTGGAAGCCGAGCGGGTTCTGGAAATTCGGCATCACCATGCACGCGGCGATCGGCTGCGATTTCGCGATCGCCGCGAGCGCCGCGATGTCGATCCCGTATTCCGGATGCGTGGACACCTCGATCGCCTTCATCCCGAGCCGCTCGATCGCGTGCAGCATCGCATAGAAGGTCGGCGACTCGACGGCGATCACGTCGCCGGGCTTCGCGACCGCCTGCAGGCACAGGTTGATCGCCTCCGTCGCGCCGACCGTGATGATGATCTCGTTCGGGTCGACCGACATCCCGTTTTCCAGGTAGCGGCGCGCGATCTGGCGCACGAGCCGCGGATGGCCGGGCGGCAGCCCTTCCGTCACGCCCCACAGCGACTTGTCACGGCCGGCGGCATACGCATACCGGTTCAGCTTTTCGAACGGGAACAGGCTCGGGTCCGGATACGGCGAGCCGAGCGGCACCGCGTCGTCGACGCCGATCGAGCGCAGCGTCGACAGCACGAGGCGGCTCACGTCGACCGATGACGAAATCGCGATCGGCTTCGACGGGCGCAGGTCGCGCACCTGTCCGTTGCCGTCGTCGCGGCGCAGGTCGACGAAGTAGCCCGACTGCGGCCGGCTTTCGAGCAGGCCGCGGCTTTCGAGCAGCAGATACGCGTGCAGGACCGTCGTGATGCTGAGCCGATGCTGCTGGCTCGCCTGCCGCACCGACGGAATCCGGTCGCCATGCCGGTACACGCCCTGGCGGATCAGACGCTCGATGTCGTCCGAAAGCTTTTCGTAAAGTTTCATCGCGCGCTCCCTGCCGTGGCCGGCTGTCGATGCGTCGCGATCCTTCCGTCCGGTTTTGCCTGTTCCATCACTGTGGGCTCTCATGAAGATGCATCCGCAAGCCCGGTATCCCGGGACCTGCGGCGCTGTGCTTTTGATGATGGAAGAGTAAAAGCAGAACAGTCGCCCGCAGGCACACACATCCTTCATGCGTGCAAGAGTACAGTTTAGCCAAGTGGCCGGGGTACGGGCGAACTGTATGTCTTACGAAATCCGGGCCGGTGCCGGATGGCTGGGGGTTCGGATCCGCAGAGGATGTCGGTCGTGCGGCGACCGGAAAGGCGTGCCGGGCAGCGTGCGCGATCACGCCCGCTTGCCCGGCGCGCGGACTTCGTCTTCGGGCCGCCGAGCGGCGCCCCGGTTACGCGTCCGGCAGGATCACCACCTTGCCCTTGACCTGCCGGTTCGCCATCCGCGCGATCGCGTCCGCCGCGCCCGCGAGCGGCACGCGCTCGGTGATCACGGGCCGCACCTTGCCCGCCGCGAACCATTCGACCAGCTGGCGCATATTGGCCGCATGCTGCGCGGGATCGCGCCGCACCGCGTCGCCCCAGAACACGCCGAGGATGTCGCGCTCCTTCAGCAGCGCGAGGTTCAGCGCGATCTTCGGAATCTCGCCGGCGGCGAAACCGACCACGAGGTAGCGGCCGCGCCAGGCGCTCGCGCGCAGCGCCGCCTCGCTGTACGCGCCGCCGACCGGATCGTAGACCACGTCGGCACCGCGCCCGCCGGTCAGCTCGTCGACACGGCGGCGCAAGTCTTCGGTCGCGTAGTCGATCGTCTCGTCCGCGCCCGCGTCGCGGCACAGCGCCAGCTTGTCGGCGCTCGACGCCGCCGCGATGACGCGCGCGCCGAACGCCTTCGCGATCTCGATCGCGGCGAGACCGACGCCGCCCGCCGCACCCAGCACGAGCAGCGTCTCGCCCGGCTGCAGGCGTGCGCGCTGCTGCAGCGCATGCAGCGACGTGCCGTAGGTCAGCACGAAGGCGGCGCCCTCGTCGAATGCCATCCCCGGCGGCAGCGCGGCGATCTGGCGCGCGTCGGCCACGCACAGCTCGGCGAACCCGCCGTGGCCGGTCGACGCGATCACGGCATCGCCGGGCCGCCACCCGCTCACGCCTTCGCCGACCGCGTCGATCACGCCGGCGAGTTCCGCACCGGGCGAGAACGGCAGCGCCGGCTTCACCTGGTACAGCCCCTGCACGATCAGCGCATCGGGAAAATTGAGCGACGCCGCCTTCACGCGAATCCGCACCTGGCCCGCGGCCGGTTCGGGCGCCGCGACGTCCTCGAGCCGCAAGCGGTCGATCGGACCGAATGCGGTACACAGCAGAGCTTTCATGCTTTCCTCCCCTCTCGTTGCGCGGCCTGGCGTGCCGCTTCCTGGTCCTGCAGCTGGCGCCACAGGATCTTGCCGCTGCCCGACTTCGGCAACGCTGCCACGAACTCGACGACGCGCGGCGCGTTGTACGACGCCATGTGCTCGCGCGCCCACGCGACGACCGCGTCCTCGGTCAACTGCCCGCGCTGCGCGTGATCGCCCACCACGACAGCCTTCACCGGCTCGCCGCGATACGGGTCGAGCGTGCCGATCACGCACACCTCCTGAATCGCCGGATGGCCGTACAGGATCGCCTCCACCTCCGCCGGCCAGTTTCAGTGAGGAATGCGACCGCGCTCGGCCGCGCGCATCTCGCGGCGCTGCCGGCCGAGCTGTTCGAGCGCTATCTGCAAGGCGCCCGTGCGAGCAGCCCGCCGGACCAATGGCCGACACTCGAAGCCGGGATCGTCGCCGCGCGCGAAGACTACGAGCGGCTGGGCTTCTGCCTGTCGCTCGGCGGCTGGATGCCGGACCTGTTCGCGGTCGGCGTGCCGATGGTGTCGGCCGATCACTCGCGCATCGTCGCGTTCAGTTGCAGCGGGCGCGTGTCGACCGTCACGCGCGACCGTCTGGTCGAGAACTTCGGCCCGCGGCTCGTCGCACTGCGCGACGAAGTGTTCGCGCGCGTCGGCGGCCATTTCTAGTCGGCGTTCAGGCATCGGTGCGGGCTCAGACCGCACTCGTGCCGCCGTCGACTGCGACGATCCGCCCGGCCATGCGTCGGCCCGCCGGCGACGCGAACGGCAGCTCGATGACTCCCTGCATCGTCAGTTCTCCGGAATGAATGCGCTGCGCATGCTCAGAACCATGCGTCGCGCATGTCGAGCGTCGTCGTGTCGAGACTCGCGAGCAGATCGAGCTGCGCGTCCACTTTCGGCAGTTCCCAGCGGAAGAAGTAGCGGGCAGCGGTACGTTTGCCGGCGTAGAAGTCACCGCTGCGCCCGTGCGCGGCGAGCGCAACGTCGAGCCACAGCCACGCGACGACGAGATGCCCGAACGCCTCCAGATAGACACTCGCGTTCGCAAGCCGCGCCTGCGGATCGCCGATTGCGCCCAGCTGGCGCGTGACGTCGCCGAGGCGCGCCCAGCGCCGCGCCAGCGCGTCGGCATGCCCGCACGCTTCGCCGTCCACGGCCTGTGCGCGCGCGACGGTCGCTGCGATACGCGCATCGAGCGCACGCAACGCGGCGCCGTCGTCCTGCCCGACCTTGCGGCCCAGCAGGTCGAGCGCCTGGATGCCGTGCGTACCCTCGTGGATCGGATTGAGACGATTGTCGCGATAGAGCCGCTCGACCGCGTAGTCGCGCGTATAGCCGTAGCCGCCGTGCACCTGGATCGCGAGATCGTTCGCCGCGAGGCACCACTGCGACGGCCAGCTTTTCGCGATCGGCGTCAGGATGTCGAGCAGGCGCCCGGCTTCGGCGCGTGCATCCGCGTCGGTCTGGGCGCGCGCGTCGTCGACGAGCCGCGCGCAGTACAGGATCAGCGCGAGGCCGCCTTCGACGTAGGCTTTCTGCGCGAGCAGCATCCGGCGCACGTCCGGGTGCGCGACGATCGGCGTCTGCGGCGAGGCGGCGTCCTTGCCGGCCGGCCCGAGCGGACGCCCTTGCGGCCGGTTGCGCGCATAGTCGAGCGCGTGCAGGTAGCCCGTGTAGCCGAGCGCCACCGCGCCCGCGCCGACGCCGACGCGCGCCTCGTTCATCATGTGGAACATGCAGGCGAGACCGTGATTGGGTGCGCCAACCAGATAGCCGATCGCGCCCGCGCGGCCTTCCGGACGATACCGGGTGCCCTCGCCGAAGTTCAGCAGGCAGTTGGTCGTGCCGCGATAGCCCATCTTGTGGTTCAGCCCCGCGAGCACCACGTCGTTGCGCTCGCCGCGCGCACCGTCGGCGCCCGGCAGGTACTTGGGCACGATGAACAGCGAGACGCCGCGCGTGCCGGGCATCAGCCGGCCGTGTTCGTCGGGAATCTTCGCGAGCACCAGGTGGACGATGTTCTCCGCGAGTTCGTGCTCGCCGCCCGAGATCCACATCTTGTTGCCGGTGAGCCGGTAGCGCGGGCCGAGCGGCGATTCGCACTCGTAGTCCGCGCGCGTCGCGATGTCGGACAGCGACGAGCCCGCCTGCGGCTCCGACAGGCACATCGTGCCGAAGAAGCGGCCTTCGAGTTGCGGGCGCGCGAACGTGTCGATCTGCGCGGCGCTGCCGTGTGCGACGAGCAGGTTCGCGTTGGCGACGGTCAGGAACGGATAGGCCGCCGTCGCGATGTTCGCGGCCTGGAAGAACAGGAACGACGCCGCTTCGACGAGCTTCGGCAGCCGCATCCCGCCGAGCGCCTCGTCATGACCCGCGGCGATCAGGCCGGCGTCCGCGAACGCGCGCACCGCGGGCGCGACCTCGGGTATCAGCGTGACGCGCTCGCCGTCGAATTGCGGCTCCTCGCGATCGCCACGCGCTGCATGCGGCGCGAACAGATCGGTCGCGATCCGCTCGCTGGTATCGAGCACCGCATCGAAGGTCTCGCGGCTGTGCTCCGCGTAGCGCGGCAGCGCCGCAAGCGCTTCGGCATCGAGCCAGTCGTACAGCAGGAACGCCAGAGCGCGGCGCGACATCAGCAGGCTCATCGTGCGGCCCTCCTGCGTGCCCGGCCCGGCGCAATGCGTCGCCCGCTTGGCATGCCCTGCGCGTCAAAGCCGGCGTACGCGCGCTCGATCGATGCATGCTCCATCACGTCTGTCTCCTGTCGGGCGGCACGATGACGTGCGGCCCGGTAGTTTCGTTTAGCGAAACTTGATAAGCGACCCAGGCTGGTTGAAACGCCGGCGAAAAATTTAGCACTGTCGTTCGCAAATCGCAATGCTTGACTGCCTGCGGACCAATTTGCATCTTCGGTAATAACTGGGCGGTTCGTCATGCCCAGTCGCGTGCTCGAATTGGCGGCCTTGCAAGTTTCGACAGATGAAACTTTGACGATGATCTGGTACTCACGAAATCGCGCTTCGGGGATGCAGCATGGATCGGGCACGCCGGCCTTTCCGACCGATCTGGCCGCAATGTCGACGCCGGTGCGCTCACATGGGCTCGGCAACTGTTGCCAACTCGAGCCCACCCTGCCCTTCTGCCGTCAACAGGGTGCTCAAAGAGAAAGCTCGCATTCGGACTGCTTCTGCTCGGCTTCCAGCGCTTTCACAGACCAGACGCCGGCCGACGAAATCTCCGCACGCAGCGGGCGGCGGCGAGTGAGGTCAACGCGTTGCTCGCCAGCTGCGATTTGCACCAGACCAGCATGAATGTCTGCGCGTGGCGCGACAGGATCGTCGCTGAGCGCGAACTGCAACAGGCCGTCGACAGACAGGCGAGCGAGCATCCGGCGCGAAAGGCCGCGCTCGAAGCAAAGATGACGAAATGGAAGAAGGCGCGCGGCGCGCCATGCGAGAAGGCGGCGCGCAACGATTGGGGCGACGGCTCGATGCGCCCGGCAGCGCTGGCAATCTTCCAGACGGAATCAACAAAGAAGATGACGAAGAAGCTGTCGGCGGCGTCTTCCCGCCAAACATACACCGATGATGCAGCAGTACCTGCGCCTTATCTGACAAAGGTCGGCGCACAAAGCTACGCTAAGACCTACGCCTGCGTTTTTTGGGAACCGGCCGTGACCGACCCAGAGCGGTTGTTCGGTGAGCGCATGTATCATCCTTG
This sequence comes from Burkholderia sp. MR1-5-21, assembly GCF_053427715.1. Lineage (NCBI taxonomy): Bacteria > Pseudomonadati > Pseudomonadota > Betaproteobacteria > Burkholderiales > Burkholderiaceae > Burkholderia > Burkholderia sp. MR1-5-21. The sequence continues at coordinate 18,641 of NZ_JBSAXD010000041.1, read as the reverse complement.
ATGCGACGCAATAGCCATGCCGAGCTGCTGTTCAAGCGTCGAGTTAGATCGAGTCGGAAGTAAGTGGGCAGGTCATTCGCAGCCACCTGTCGAGCGGCACGGAAGATACCGGCAAGTTTCGCAAGGCGTCCAAGGACAGCCCTTCAGTAAAATGGATCAACGCCTGCGCGGCTGGTCGTTCAAAGCATGCCCGGGCCTGCGGTTTCAGGGGTAACAGTGGGCTATCGTCGGAGCCTAATGCCTGACGGCGAGTGGCTGCTTGAAGCACCGGATCAAAATTCAGACCCATAAAAACAGCGGTTGACGTGTCTGCTATTGCTCCTGAAGCGATTACCGCCAGAGCAATCAGTACGCATGCCTTTCGCATTGGAGCCTTCTAGTTGTCGTATCGCTAGATCCTTCGACTTTCCCTTTCGTCGACGTCGCATCTCCATAGATTGTCGACGATTTAGCCATACGCGTCGACGGTCTGTTCATGGCCGACACCGGAAGCCTGCCTTCTGAACGCGGCGACGCTCAACGCTTAACTCGGCGCCTGTTCGTAACAGTTACGTTGGGTTACATTTCTGCCTGAAGCCCATCCCAGCGTCGAGATCGTCGGCAGTAGGATGGTTGCCATCGATTCATACGACGTCACTCCTCCTCGTCGTCACTACACGGGTAGTAATTGATCGAGAGCGACAAGCGGAAATCATCGAGGACGTCCAGGAGTGTGCGAGACAACCTCACTGGAACGAAGGCGTAGTCCTTAGTTGCGAAAAAGGCTCCGACTCGCACCGTCGCATTCAACGCGCTCAACGAGGACCGGTGCGAAGCAAACGGGCCGAGAAAGTTATTCAACACTGTCTCTAGGTTCGAATCCTTCTGTTCTGAACTGTCCGTCCGAACATAGATGGTGCCATCCTTACCCCTCGTACCGAGAGTCGCCGTTGATATCCTCTGGACCAAGTCCTGCACCGCCAATTCATACTCTTTGTCAAAAGCAAGTTCGACGTCAAATTCCATGACGATCCCTCACGCATGTGATCGACAATTATAGCGACGTCAACGGCGGCCGTTGCCGGACGCTTCCGACTCATGCGGTTTCGCATGGATCATCGCAAGTTCGTTACAGCGCGATCGGCGGCACACGACCCACAGCTGACTGTCATGGCAATCCATAGCGGACGTAGAGAGCGGCGATCCGAAACCGCTTGCAATCCGAGCTCGGAAAACTAACGAGGTAGCGGCCAGTGCCATCATAGAACTCGTCGAGCGTCTCATGCATAATTAGCAAGGTGCAACACGCGCCGCTCGCATTGGTTGGTCGTCGAGATGAAAGGGTGATTTATGAAATTCTGGAGACGGTGCCTGAAAACTCTTCTTGCAATTTCGATAATATCATTTTTATCGGCAATCTACTTATCGTATTACTTTGTCAATTCGCGCCCAAAGGTATGTGATCCTTCCCAAGGCAGAGTATATCGGCACAACGTCCATGGACAGATTGCCTGCCTTAACAAAGATGAATATCACACTCTGAATGGCTTGTTTTGGATTGCCGGCATTAGTTTCATAATTTGCATTGTTATTGACAAATCCAAGGGCCCCTTCCAGTGACGAGCTTTGGGTCATTTCGAATGTTTGCGTCTAGACAGATCCAGCGAGAATCCCGGCTCGTGTAGTGTGCTGACTGTCGACGATGTGCGCGAGGGTCGACCGGCCGTTAATGGCCGCACTGCGTCCAACGGCAAAGCGCTGCAATCGTTTCAGGCAACTGCCCCATGCAATAGGCATAAGACGACCCGAAGCCGTCAGTCACGGTTCCGGAAAGCGGCCGTTCAACATTAGACAAGAGCGGCCGTCGGCTCGCATGATTGACGGGAGCGTCAGCAACGTTCAGCGCCGTGGCATACACAATTGCAAAATAGATCTATTGTTGACGCGCTAGCCGCTCTTGAATCTCTTGCGCCACGGAAAGCTCCGCGAGCAGACGACCGTCTCGATTTGCCGCGTGTCCGTTAAGAATGAATCGAAAGCGGAGGCCGTATCCGCATAGACGGTCATTGGCTTCCGTGATTGCTATAGAATCTTGCGCTCTGTAGACATACACGTCGGAGCGGTCGAGTTCGTGCACGTCGTGCGCGGATCTACGAGTAGCACCGCATCTGGCAGATGAGGGCTGTCCCCCCACGTCCAATGAGCAAGCTTGTTTCTGTCCTTTTCGTTCGTCTTCGCGATTGCGAGGATCGCCCGGAGGACACGGAGTTCTGCGTCTCGATCCTTCAGCACCGAGGCGGCCGCGGCATTAATTGCAGCGGACTTCGCGGCCTGCCCATCGAGAGAGAGGAACACTTCGGTAGCTAGCGAGTTATGGCCACCAAAAAGCTCCACAAACAGGCCGAGCATGAAGCTCTCCACGTTCGACCAGGAAGCGATCGCCTCGATCGCCAGTACCGCTAGGTCCGGATGTCTTGCGAGCGGGCGATCACCAGCATTGCCAATTGCGATGCCGGCCTCTGGCGCAACGCGCGAGAGTGGTTGAGGCATATTGTCACCTAACAGTTATTCAAACGTCGTCGGGTTTACGTGGGCAGCCGTCTAAATCGTTCAGGATGAAAGTTCCGGCGATCAATTTTCGACGATTTAGGTGGTCATGTCGAACAGCTGCTCTTGGCCGGCAGCCGCCGGTCGTGATCTCCGGTGACTGGCCGAAAGGCGAACTTCACGCTTGCACGTCAGGGCCGCTGGTAAACTCGGGCAGCCAAAGCAACTTTTCCCGGTCACATGAGCACCCAACCCACCGACGCACCTGCCAACGTCACTCCAATGATGCAGCAGTACCTGCGCCTTATCTGACAAGTCCTCGATCAAAAAGCTACGCCAAAACCTACGCTCAGGCCATTTTGGGACCGTCCGCTCCCGGCGCAAAGCGGATGCTCAACGCATTTGCAAGCAGTCGTTCACGCCTAGCGCTTATCCCAAGGCCCAATGGCCTCACATCACGCCAAAGATTAGTCGCGAGAATTTAGATGCTGCGGCCTATGCTACATTCGTCACCGAATAGCGGTTGACGCCCCATGCAGGGTTTGGCCCAATTTAGGCGACGCACGAGGAAGGGAAACGACGTGGAATCTAATCAGTTTGAAGACGATAAGCAAACCTCGTTGCTCAGGAGGGTCGGCTTCAAGTACCGCTCGGGACCTGCCGCGCTGCGCTGCCTATCTGACGGTTCGGTCTATTTCGCAAAACCATCCGAACTTAATGACTGCCTTGAAGCCAAGTTCGATCTTTCGAGTGCGGCTGACTACATTGAGCGCATGGATCGGTCGATCAGAAGTGTGGCTGAGCAGCGTGGTTGTGCTGGCGGATACGCGGTGCCGGAGGGCGAGCTTGCGTCGTTTGAAGCCAAGAACGCCCGCGATAATGCAAAGTTCTTGGAAGCGACTCAGCGAGTCGGTATCTACTCGACGGCGAGCAGGCCAGACAACCAACCCATGTGGGCCTACTACTGCGACAACTCAAAGGGCTTCTGCTTTGAGTTGGAATGGCCTGACACCGTGTTGGGCCGATACCAGATTGCCCCAGTCGGTGTGCTTTATTCATCCGAGGCACGCGTGCACAACCGCGCCGAAATCTTTGACACTTTGATCCGTGAGGAAGCTGAGTTGCATCCTGATTGGTCGATGGGCCGAATCCTTGAAGAAACTCGGTCTGACTTCTTCAGATTCCGCCTTCAGATGTTGAATAAATGCCGCGCCGTATCAATTAAGCACAGCGACTGGTCGCACGAACACGAAGTCCGGTTTGTTACTCCCCGTTCCGGCCCCTTGCCGATCATGGGCCAGCTGCTCACGCGTGTTTACTTCGTGCGTACGGATTTCCCCGAGTGGGGACCTGTAATGATGTTGCTGCATCAGCTCTACCCGAACGTTGAGCTAGTGAAGTTGACCTTTCAACATATCGAGCCATATGTGAAAGTGCAGGGCATGACCAGGAAGCTGGTGCCGATTCACGAATAGCCGAAAGGCAAACGTCGCGCTTAGCCTCCCCCGTCACCCACTCCACGATTAAAGGCTACTGCAGCCGGTTGCTCTACCAAGTCAAGCGATTCTATCGTCGCACGCGTGAGCGTTCGATGTCTCGAAAAAGTCGCGCTCCATCGAATAGAGATAACGTCCTTAGCTGGTTTCTCAACTTGCTTCCACTCTCCCGCTGATGGCTGCAAACCGAGTAGTCCAGACAGGCTACTTCTAGGCAATTGCTCGCTTAGTGTGGGTAGACCGTGACGAGCGGGACTTACAAATTCCGCAACCGTCGTTGCTGGGTTGTCTTGCCGAACACTCGGTGCGGGTACCCACATCCGAAATCCCGACCGGATCATTAAGGTCGACTCGAGATGAACTCGGTTTCCTTCTTTTGACACAAGCCTCGCATTCGAGAGCTCTTGCCCCAAAAACACGTACGTTATGCCCGTCGGCACCTGCCTCAGTCGATCACCGTGTTCAGTCCAAACTCGTTCGTGGATCCGCTCCCTTAACCATAGACTGGTCGGATCGTCAGGCTTTCCCCAAGGATAGAACCGCAGTTGTGCAAGGCGCTCAATGTCTGCTTGCGTAGCCTCGTCAACATTTGCGACGCGCAACTGAATCTCATCGTTCAACGCTTCAAGATCATCGACCACGCGCGCCCTATTGCCAGCGATTCCGCGAGCCTCGATGTGCCGCCTAACCAATTGGTCGTTGGACACCAGCACGGCAGTGTCCCCGCCTACGAGATCAGACGCTAGTTGAATAAAGGTCTCGCAAACGACAGCGTCGCGGAAGCCCTTCTCAGTCTGGCCACGTTCAAACGGAGGTTCGCGAAAGCAAGCCCGACGCATCACATCATTCCAATCCACACGCCCGGCCTCACAAGGCACTACATCAATACGCAACTCCGCGAGATTTTCGTTAATACGCGCAGCAATACGCTGTTCTACCGCGTCCTGCGTGACACCCCATTGCTGGCCAAACAGACTCTCCGCCTTTGTAACGTGTGCACTGACATTTCGAAATTCGTTCCGCATTTGAAACTCTCGCTCGCCGCGCACAATGTCCGGGATTACCCAACGAACGCCCAAATCTCCGTGATTTGAATGCCGGCCGATCAAATCACGTGCAGCACGACAAACTAGCGTGTCAAATTCCTTGTTAAAAACAGCATTGGTATCGAACACTACAGTAAGTATTCTGCGCCTGCGTGGCCTGCCACGAGCAGCCATACTTCCCCCGTTGATTGGGTATTAATCCTGGCTTTATACTACCTCCCGCACATTCGAACGAGCAAGTTACTTTGGCTCTGCGACCAGGTCGCCAGCCGGATACAGATGCAGCATCGCACGTGCTGCCTCGACATTCTTCGTGTGCAGCCATTCGTCATAGTCGACTGGCCGCAATATCACCACGGATCGCTTTTCATCGCCGGTCTTGTGCATACGCCCCATCACGGCATGGCCTTCGGCGTTGACGGTGAGCATAGACATGCCAATCAGCGTGCGACCATCGTCTCCGTCGTAGCGCCGCCAAATACCTGCGACGCAATACGGCCGCCAGTCCGTCAGCCCGATCCGCTGCCAGACGTTCCGACCTGTCTCGTAACACGGCTCGTATATCCAGCGTGCCGGTAACGGCAAGATGCATCCCATGGACGCGCACACCGCAAGGTGCCAGATATGGACGCATACCATTGTGGGTGGCCACTGGCGACGGGCAATTGTTGACCCGGATCCGTCGTTCGCTCCGGCGATACTTCGGCGGCTGCCATTGACTCAGCCAGCGTCCGCTGGCTGGGCGGAACCGGCGCTTGAGCGTCTCACGTGCACGAACGGCAAAAGATGGCGGATAGGCGAAGAAGGGAATCACCTGCTCCCATTAGCGTTGCCACATGGCCGCGACGGTGGGGAATTTGCGGCCCCATTCGCCTTGGGCGAAGGCGTCCAGGGCCGGGGCCGCCGCACGCACCTCTGGGGCCAATCTGCTAGGAATCAGCAAAAGAGGTGACAAGAACATGGTTTGCAAAAATGGGGTGGCCATAGATTTCAACACTATTAACCGGCCTCAGCACACAAGATTTCTCACAACTCCAACGCCGCAGCGATGCTGATTCGTCCCAACCATCAACCTGGGCTCCAACGCTCATGCACAGTCTTCCTGTGTCACATAAGTACTTTGTTACATGAAAGCCACCCACCTGTTTCCGACTCGAGTTTTAGCACCGGACGCCCTGGAAGCCCTCCCTGTGGAGGACCGACCGTGATCCTCAGTCCATGCCAGGACCCCGCCATCCCAAGTGCGTTGCCACTTTGGTCACTCACCACCGAGGCAGTGTATGTTGTTGCGAATACAAGGTCGCCAGGAAACAGTGCAACGCTAAAGGTAACTGTATTTGTAGTGGCATCGAAACTGCCCGTTATCGAGGGAGTGTTACCGTCGGCATCCCGCACAAAAGAGTCCTGCAGTGCTCCCGACGCCGCGTCCACGCCTACTATACCTAGGCCGATAAACGATCCGCCGTCGTTCATGTCATAAGTTCCCCTAATATCTAGCATTTTCTTCCTCCGGTAATGCATTTCACATTCGAAAATGGCCACAAAAGGTTATATTCGTAGCACTTAGATAGTAGTCGTTTACTTGCCTCACATGGCGCGCGGCCTTATGATGCCATGTTGAGAGAGATTGTATCGCCAATACAAAATTGGATTCTTCACTTGGAGCTGTTCGATCATTCTATGGCGATCAGAGCGCACCGAGCGCTGCGGTGGCGTGCAAATCGATCGCACTAAATTCGCGTCCGGATCTTCTCGCACCATTTTTATCTCCTTCCAACTACCTAGGGAGGCCAGTGGAGTGCGTTGCGAAAGGCGTGCCAGCGCTGCCCGGCCCTTGGTTGCTCAAAATAAAGACCGACGCCCCCTCGAAAACACTCGAAAACGTTTCACTGCCGATACGTGAAGGTGGAAGCAGGCTGCCGGCACGGTTGTTATGGATGCTTGTCTCACCGGCCCGCTGCAAATAAATTTCGGCGGCGTCGTCTTCAACCCTATGTTTCTATTGACTATATCGCGGCTCGCGACGCCCGCCGATGAAGTGTATGCAAGAGGCTAAAAACGTTTCGTCTGTGATCACAGAGGGATTCGACCGGTGAATACAACACACTGAATGTCCCTTATCTAGACGGAGCCGACGTTCGAATGTCCGCCTGACAGCGCGACCGAAGGCCCGCTATTGGCCGACTCCTGTCCCACGGTTCAACTGGAGGGACGGCACATCTCGCGGGCCATGTGCCATGGACGCTTGCTTGGCAAATTATGAGAAAGCAGTAGTTCCATGGACGCAACTGGAACTTGAACGAAACCAATGTCAACCTTGCCTGACACGGCTGTCCATACTCCGGCTATTTACCGTTAGGCCGGGATGAGGCAGCGCTGGCCGGCTCGCCACGACTTGCCGTACAGTCGCGACTCCCCGACTATTTCCAATCGGGCGTTGACGGTGTCGAGCTTCCTCCGCTTCTTACCGTTCTCGTCGACACGCTCCGGCTGCACGAACTTCGGCCAGAACCCGAACACGGCCTTGACGACGCCAAGGCCGCCCCCATCCGCCCACGGATCGCGGCGGTACAGAGCACCGATGCCGATCTTCGGCTCGTTGATGCCCGGATCTTCGTTTGGCGCTTTGTAGTTTGTGCACACTGCCCGCCCCCATTTTTGAGACTTGACGGCCCCATCTTACCGCGCGATAAACTGTATATCCATACAGTGTTTCACGTGCATCATGATGCTGCCCCCATTTGACCCGCCCCGGTTCGACGCTATGTCGGAATGGTGGAACACGTGCACATACGCCGAGGTTCATCGGCTGATTCTAGAGGTGCTACACCTGCGGATTACGTTGACCGAGATGAGTTCGCTTACTGGCGACGCTACGCGCATGATCGCGTACCTGGAGCAGGCCGACACATTGAGGTACACCGCGCCGCTGCGTCGTTTGGCGATCAAGATCGACAAAGAAATTATGCGAGCCGGACGAATGGGCAACCCACGTGCGCCCATCGCGCCTTTCTCCGACGAATGGCGCGCACGCGAAGCCATGAAATGCAGGCTCCACGACGTCCCCGGCGAACCGGATCCGGGCTCCGACAAGGCGACAAAGTTGCCCGAATTCCAGCGCCTGACTTGGGCGGAATTGCGCGACGCGTGGAGCGCGGCCAATTTCAAGAAAAATCGATCGCTGACGCTAGAGCAGAGCTTCGTGTTGGAAGTCGTGCATGTGCGCCGAACACTGCGACTAATGGAAAAAATGGTCTGCGCCGCCGAGCTGGAATCGAAGAAGAACGGCTCGCCCGACTTGTTCGCACTTGACCAGCTCCGCCGCATGATCGACGGCGCTCGCTTCGATTGACAATAGTTGACTGAGTGCGAGATAGCCAACGACCGACCTCTCTCCCGGAAATGGTAAATTCATACAAAAACCACACCTACGAGAGAACATATGGCCCGAGCCATGATTTGCGTCGGCGACACGACGACGCATGGCGGCCGCGTGCTGGAGGGCAGCGCGACCGCGACCATTGATGGAAAGCTCATTGCCGGCGTTGGGCACAAGGTACTTTGCCCCCAGTGCAAGGGAGTCTTTCCGATCCTGCCCGCCACGGGGCGGCAGTACTCGCATACGTTCGACGGTCGAGAAACCGCCATCGAAGGCATGAAAACCGCCTGCGGAGCGACGCTGATCGCCTCGCAGTCGTCCGCGACGTTCGACGACGTCGGATCTGGCGAAGCGACGACTGGCGGCGCAAGCGCTGCCGTCGCAGCCACTGCTGCAGCGCTCGCCCCCTCGCCGACACTCTGTCTCGAATGCCTGAAAGCTGCGGCCGAGAACGCCGCGACGATGATCGCGCGCGGGTAGCACATGACCGAAAATTCGATCGAAGCTTTCTTCTACAAGCGGCAACGGCAGTTGACCATGCAGGTGCATCTCTATGCACTTGTCGACGGCCTGCTTTACGCGAACGCAACCAATGGGGCAGCCCCTCAACGATCTCGGTCGGCCATAGCTGTATTCGACGGCACGCAGGACGCGTCACTCGCCGACGCTGGACCGTGGCTTTTTGCCTACGAGGCTGCGGCTGGCAATATCCGGCGAACTCTCTCCACAATGGCCAGCAGCTCCACCGGCGTGTCCTGGCTGATCAGCGCATATCCGATCGAATCACTCGCTGACGAGCTGCGCAGCCGCCTCGACGTACGCTTGCCGGACGGAAGCACAGCCCTGCTCCGCTTCTACGATGCCCGCATCATGGCCGACATGGCGTCGCTGATGGAATTCACGCAGCGCATGCAGTTCTTCGTCGTGACATTCGACTGGCTCGTCGAAATGAATGGAAAACTGAAGGGAGTGCACCCGCATGCTTGAGCTGACAAGCGAACAGGTCGCCGGCCTTGCTGAGATCGACGCACGCGGATATGTCGAACGCGCTCGGCAGGATCTCGTCAAAGCGGATCCGAAGCTGGCCGAAGACGGCACGCTATCCACGCGCCTCTGGAACGCATACATCGCTGCTCGACAGCTCGGCATCCAGTCCGACGAGAATGTCGCCGCGTTTCTTCGGATCGAGTCATACGCTCCGAAGTTTTACGAGAGACCTGCGACGCGCGCGTGGCTGACTCGGCCCGGACGCTCGGCCGACGAACGTTTTCACGATTACCTACGCGTCATGAAATGGCGCATCGAACATCAGGACGACAAGGGAGGGGCTGAGCATGGCGGGATTGGTGGTGCCGGCGATCGAAGCGGCGATAGTGGAACTTGGACCAGTCTAGGCTCGCGCTGGAACCGCCTTATTGGGCGGGGCCGCAGTGGCCGGGACGGCTAGTCTGTCGGGAGACACATCGAAAGATGCAAGTAAGGCGGAGCCTGCCGTCCGTGCTATACCGCGTACAGGAGAGAGCTGCAAGAAGTGTCCACCTGAGGCGGGGAGCATGCAGCGCCGCAACTGGAGCATGAGTGACAACTCCCGAGAGTATCAAGGGCGAATTACGGGGTTCCCCTATAGCGTTGATGAGGCCTGGAGCATGGAGTGGGTCTGGCAACGTGACTTCGACGGCTTTCGACCGGAAAGCTGTTTGTTGATGGAAGCGAAGGCAAAGTACGATCAGTTCTTGAACAGGGACGATGTACCGTACACCAAGACCTTTGATGACATGGAGGAGCAGGCCGCAGCTCAGGCCGCGGTTGTGGATGATCATCCTCCTGCGAGGTTGAAATGGTATTTTCAGACGGAGCGGACTTGGAACTACATGAGAAAGCCGCTTACCCGTCTTGAAGTCGAATCAGAATGGGTGCCCTGACAAACATGGAAATAGTTACGCAATTTCGTAGCCCTGCCGATTTCGCCCAGCTTGGCGATTTTGCGGCTCATCTTGTCCGTCTATGGCCGGTGGTTGAAGCCATGTCACGCGAGGACGAACGTCTAGGGCAGTGGTGGCTGAAGGCGGATACCGAGGAAGAAGCCCGTCTGTATCCCATGTATGAAGCGCCCGGCATACCTTCGACAGCCGTCTTGGCAGTCTTGGCGCAACGGTACGAAAAAAAGATGGACCTTCCTAAAGTATTTGGCTTTTGGAATGGTCAGATGGACGCGGCCGACAGCGCGAGGCTGAAGTTAGCCATCGATGCGAAGAGGCGGCCAAGCGAGGTAGAAATTGGGCTACCGGCACAGAGCGCAGTCTCGGCGGACGAGCGCAGCTATGAGGGTGTGGCGAAGATAGTGTCCGCGATGGTCTCGGTTTATGACCCGATGTATGTCTCTGTTTCACCACGAGAGTATTTTCCCCGGCAGGTGTTTGATGACAAGCCGGGCGTTGGCTGGATGCTGTATCTCCCGAAGCTCCTCACGGCTCAGCAAGTCCCGGAAGCACGCGAATTGATTCCAGTTCCCGAAGCCGGTCGGAAGCAGACCGGGACGATCATTGTGAGCGTCCCTGATGCCGTTTTTTCAGTGGACAACTCCGAACACGTCGAGGTTGCCAACCGTATCGAGATTCGGCTCGTCGACCAGGACCTTCTGCCCGCATTCACTGACCTTTAAGCACGATGCCGGCGCGAGAGTCCGCGCCGGCATCGTCGGTTAGAACAGCCCCACAGGCTGCGCAGCGTCGTCCCAACTGAAGATGATCAGTTCGTTCCGGTCGACGGCTTCGATGTAGAACCCATCGAACACGCGCCGGATATCAGGGTGATCGTTGAGACTCACAATCGCGCGCCCTTTGAGACGCCGCAGTCGCTCCGCCATCTTTTCATACTCAGCGAACGGGAACGGCACACCGTACCCCTGCGTCCCGTGATACGGCGGATCGAGATAGAACAGCGTGTGCGGCCGATCGTATCGATCGATACATGCCGCTCAATCCAAGCGCTCGATAAAGGCATTTGCCAACCGAAGATGCATTGCTGACAGTTCCTCCTTGAGACGCACGGGAATCAATCCCGGCGGGGACAAAGTCTTTGAGCCAAATGTCTGCCCTTCGAGCTTCCCACCAAAGCAACTTTTCTGCAGGTAGTAGAACCGTGCAGCGCGCTGAATATCGGTGAGCGTTTCCGTGACCGTCTGCTTCAACCAGCCGAACACCTCTCGGCTCGTAAACGCCCAATTGAACTGCCGCACGAGCTCGTCGGCAGCAGTACCTGCGCGTTATCTGATAAGGCCGCGTCACCGTAGTGACGCCAAAGCCTACGTCAACATTTCGCCCCGACGCGTCGATCGCCCCCCTACCGCACATCCCGTTGCCAGGGTGCGCCGTGCGAAAACGCTTCCTCGATCCACTCCTTGAATGCGGCTGTCGTCGCCGAGCTGTACTTGGCAGACGGGCGAACCAGATAGACGCCGGCAGCGACGTCCAACTGCCACTCCGGCAGCACCCTGATCAGATTGCCGGCATCGATGTCCTTCGTCATCAGCCAGTCGCCGCCAGCAAGAATGCCCAGTCCGAGGCGGGCCGCGGACAACAGCGCCTCATTGTCGTTGCTGATCATGCCGCCGTGCACCTTGACGGCATGCTGCTGACCATCACGCGTGAGCTTCCACTCGGGGTAGGTGTGCAGCCCCGTAAAACCGAGGCAATTGTGACCAGCGAGATCAGCGGGATCTGTTGGTTCACCATGCCGCTCCAGATAGGCGGGCGCAGCGCACAGGATGCGGCGGTGATCACACAGCTTTTTAGCAACCAGCCGACTGTCCGAAAGCTCGCCGATTCGGACCGCCGCGTCGAAACCCTCTGCGACAATATCGACGAACCTCTCGGAATACTCGACCTCCACCACCACCCCCGGATAGGCCATCGCGAATTCCGACACGATCGAACTCAGCCAGATACGCCCCATCGCTGCGGGCAATGCGATCCGCAACCGCCCTCGGATCTGCGCCGCGCCTTGTGCCGCGTCCTGCTCGGCCTCGTCGATCAAGCTAACGGCATAACGCAGACGTGTTACCAGACGCTCCCCTTCGGCGGTAAAGCGGAGCTGCCGGGTGGTTCTTTCGATCAGGCGTATGCCCAAACGGCGCTCCAATGCACCGAGCCGCTTCGAGAGCACGGTCGGATGACGTTGCAGCACCCGCCCCGCAGCAGCGAACGAGCCGTGCTCCCAAAGCGCCAGGAGCGTCGCTCGCTCGTCCGCTTGTCGACTATCGAGAAAGTCCATGCCGCTTCCGGGCCTCGCAGAACCAGTCACACAAATTTTCTGACGACGGCCTCGGCGGACACGTTTGTGACCTCACGTTCACGGTGTGAGCACGATCGCGCCTTGTGACCGGCCGCTCTCGAGATCGACGTGCGCGTCGGCCACGTCGGCCAGCGGGTAGCGACGCCAGACTCGTGGCTGGATGATACCGTCTGCAATCGCCCGCAATACCGCCTGCGCCCGCTCCTGATATTCGTCTGCTGTCGCCGTGTGTGCGGCGAGCGAGGGTCGCGTCAGGAAGAGTGAGCCCTTGGCATTGAGCGTACCGACCTCGATGGAAGGCGGCGCACCCGACGTCATTCCGAACGAAACCAGCAGACCACGGGGGCGCAGGCTGTCGAGCGACGCCTCGAAAGTCACGCGGCCGATCGGGTCGTACACGACATCGACCTTTCTGCCGTTGGTCGCTTCGGCGACTTGCGCTGCAAGCGTCGTCGGGTTGAACACCATGACCTCGTCGCAACCCGCTGCCTTTGCACGCTCGACACTCTCTGGCTTCGATACGACGCCGATCACGAACGCACCAAGGCCTTTCGCCCATGACGCCATGATCTGCCCTACCGCACCCGCTGCACCGTACAGCAACACGCTTGAATGCGACCCGACAGGATAGGTTGCGTTGAGCAGGTATTGAGCGGTTATTCCCTTGAAGAGTACGGTGGCCGCCTCGTCGAAACCCAAGTCGTCCGGAAGCTTCACGAGGCGATTTGCCGGATAGAGGCGGCCCATCGCGTACGCGCCCAGCGGACCGGTGGCATACGCAACCCTGTCGCCGACCGCAACCTCGGTCACGCCCGGTCCGATCGCGGCGACATAGCCAGCCCCTTCGAGGCCCAGACCTGACGGCAACGCGATGCGGACAGCACCCGACCGTTGACCCACATCAAGCGGGTTCACCCCGATCGCCGCCTGCTCCAGCCAGACTTCTCCCGGTCCCGGCGTTTGCACAGCAGTCTGCTCGAGGCGCAGCACTTGCGGCCCGCCAGCTTCATGGACTCTGATCGTACGTACCATCGTGATCTCCTGGTGAGTGTGCGTTGTAGTGTAATTATTCGAACGCCAATCACTAGTGGTACGAATTGCAGGTCATATCTGCACTGGGTGCAGCATTCTCCCACCGAAGTGAGGCCGGTCGCCACGTGCGTTGGCGTTGGCCAGCGTTTTCCGGACAGGTCTCTTTCGCGCTAATGCCAACCCAACATCCGGATGCAACCAGATCCCGTTGGGCGTCGCAAAACAAAAAACCCCGCAAAAACAGGAATTTTTTGCGGGGTCTTCGGACTGCCTCAGACGGCAATTTGGTGCGGGGACCGGAATGGAAAAATTCCGCCTATTCGTTGCCAGGAAACGAAGCTCCGGATTCTCGCTCAGAAGATACCAACGAAAGTACCAACAACCCGCTGGATCATCCTCACTTTTTCGTCATACCGAACCGGAAATGATTCCGAATAACCCACGGCGATCAACTTCCACTAGGCAATCGGCGAGTTCGCTTAAGATCTCTGTTCCGGGCCTGGGAGCATCTATGTTCGACCGATATTCCGTTCACGTGGTGAAAGGCCAGTTCAGCGTAGCTCAAGACTTACCCACCACCTTCCCCCCGATCGAAAAGGCACAGGAGTTCTCAGATCAAATTGAGATTGGGCCGAACGGGCGCTAATGCTGCTTACTGACGGGGAGAATCCTACACCGATCAAAATGGGAAAAGACTGCCCGCGGTGACGGCGGCCGCCATCCGCACTGCGCCCAGCTGACACCGCCGCGTCATCCTTGCGCAGCGCTGCGCGGCCCGCTTCCACTGAGGCGAGCCGACCATGCGTAGAACCGCGCGCGGCACGGTATCTCGATGACTTCGCAAATAATATGTGCGATTCCGAAGCATACGAATAAAAACCCTGCCGCAGCGGCTGCTCGACCCACGAACGTATCGCGGGCGCTCTCTATGGAGTCGAACGCCAAACAAAATACCGCGTGGGTCAGGTAAAGCGAGTATGAAATGCGGCCGAGATACTGAAACGGCCGCATATTGAGAAGCGCTGCAACAGGGCCGCGATCATCAGCCAATGACGCGATGAGTGGCGCAAATACGAGCGGCGCTGCGCACGCTAGACCCGGTAAGCGGTCCGCGTAGATAACGAACGCGACTGCAATAGCCAGCGTCGCGAGTTGCGCAACATTCCCCCGCAGCGCGCGGAATGTGCCGATGTTCCGAAACTCGGCGACCAACGCTCCCGCGAAGAATCCCGCTATGCATCGCGCCCATCCGAAGCTTATCGTCGAGGTGAAGCATTCTCCGTGGGTAAGACATTTTCCGAGATATACCGCTGCCCATACCGCGACCCCATATCCAGCGATTGCGAAACCTGCAAAAGCAGCTAGGCGAGCCTTTCCGCGCAGCGTGATGCACATCAGGCAGAACAAGAGATAGACGTAAAATTCGTCACTCGTTGACCATGCCGAGCCATTGCCCACGTAGTGATCAAACAGATTAAGCGCTTGCGTCATCGTGCCAAGAGATAATAATTCGGCAGGCGTGGGAATTTCTGGTGCGTAATAATGTCCACTTCGAGCCAGCAATGCTACGACGCTGTTATAGACTGCGTAGTGCATTAACGTCGTGACGATGAAGACCGGATACAAGCGGCCGAAACGCCTCAAGATGAATATGCGGGATTCAGCGGCGCTGTCAAGCCTGCGGCCGTACGCCGAGCAGATTACGAAGCCGCTTAGAACAAAGAACAGGTCAACCGCCAAATAGCCGTTCCGCGCCAACCCGAACCATAATTGGTGCATCGCCAGGAACATGTGGAATACGACGACGAGCAACGCAGCGGCGCCACGCAGCCCCTCAAGACTGAGATTGGTCTTCCCCATCACTGCCCCCCGTTCTTTTTGGTTTTTCGACAGCGTGGACTGAGTTATAGGAGGGAACCGCGCCAGACTCAATATCCCATAGGGAAAGCCCTGACACGACTAATCGCTAAAGCATCACGGTGCCAATTATGGTAGGCCACTCAATGAGGATCCAGCGAAATGTTTCCGGTCAGCATAAGGCCAAGAATATATTCAGCAAGGCGCAGCGCCAAAAAATTAGTTAATGAACGGGCGCGATAATATTTTCAATCGCCGCAAGCGCCTCGGCAAAACACGCAAATCCTTCACAATCAAGGAAATGGCCGCCGCCCCGTATGACTTGGGATTCCGCTTGCAAATTGGTGGAAAGCTCAATCGAAGCCACTGGCTCAACAATCGAATCGTTGTCTGAAAACAGCGAGATAATTTTCTTTGAGCGTCGGCGAATTTCAGCATAGTCCAGGGGAGCGTTCGTGAATGCGCGCAGTTCAGGCAGTGTAGATACCGCTCTGTCGAAGCCCGACACCAACACTATGCCACCGACGCAAGTGCCAGCGGGCAAAGCCAGCAAATGCCGAAGTACGGTGATACATCCGAGGCTGTGTCCAACAAGGATCGTATTTTCACCTGCAATTGGCAGAGTCTTAAGCAGAGTAGAAGCCCAATTGATCGGATCGGGTTGAAGCGAATCAGGCATTTGGGGGACGCTGACTTGCGCGCCATCATCCCGCAGCGCTTCCGCTAGCCAAGGAAACCAGTTTGCGCTCGGGGAGCCGGTGTAGCCATGCACAATCACAACGTGCTTACCTTCAAAGCGTTTCGGCTCACTTCCATTTGGATGCATTTGGAATGTACGAGGCAATACGATTTAACGGGACATCGATAATACATGCGATGCTGCAGCTCTATCCAGCCGACGAGATGGTCGCCGAGGCCGCGCCGAAGGCGTCGAGCTAGTCGGGGTCTTCGTCCCAGTCTAGGTAGGCGTCGGCGTGAAGGTCAATCTCCGCGCCGATCTCGCGCATCTTTGCGGGCACGCGCTCGAATCCCCGTCGAACAGCGCGAGCCGCGCCGCGCGGAGGAACAGGATCTGCGGCCTAAGCTCGCGCGGGATCGCGCCGCCCGTGTACTCGCGCCATTGCTCGCCGCCGGCCACGCCGAACAAGTCAGCCATCTCTTCGGCTATCCTTGAATCTCCCCTTCGAGGGCGTCGAAATGCCATCCAGACCGAAAACCCCTGTCGTGCCCGTCTACCGACAGCCGTCGGAACTCGATCGGTTGAGGCGCGAAAACCGGCGGCTCGGAGACGAGCTATTTGGCGCACGCCGGAGCCTGATCCGCCTCATGGATCAGCAGGATTTGCTGAGAGGGTACCTGGGCGTTGAAGACGATATCCAACTCGGCGCCTGGTGACGCGCGGCCTTGGCGGCCGTAATGGGCAATGCTCAGGTTCGCCCCGGCGCAGAGATGGGCGACGCACGCTGGCCGCGAGCGCTTTGCCCGCTATGCCGACAGGGTGCGCAAGGAACGCGCGACGTCCGAGGGTAGACACCAATCGCCAGCAGCTTTTGCTTACCGTGCAGCCGATAAGCCATGCGCCAGTACTTCGCGCCATTGGGCTGCACAAGCAAGTACATCCCGCCGCCGTCGGTAAGCTTGTAGGGCTTGTCCGCCGGCATGGCGTTCTTCACGGCTGTATCGGTAAGTGGCATGGCTCGTCGATGTCCGCAGATACCAACAAATTGACCTTGCGTACCAACCAATATACCAACTCTTGATCGAGATGCAATGAGCGCCAAAGAGCGGCCATGAAACAAAAAACCCCGCTAGAACAAGGTTCTGAGCGGGGTTCCGAGATTGCATGAGATGCAGAGAGATGAATCCTTGGTGCGGGGACCGGAACAGAATTATTCTCCGGGAGGCTTACCCATAAAGGCACGCAATCAATCGACGACTTTGCATGCCCCCAAAAGTGCCCCCTGAGGGTACTTGTTGCAGATCCAGCAATCGAATGACCTTACAGTACCGTGCAGGACGGCAGCGAACGAAACGCCCTCAATATAGCTCATGTTCCCGACCACTGTCCGTCTTGCTCAGGTCGACAATTGCGTCGCTTGGTGGAATCGGTGATCGCCCGCTTACCCGCCACAAAGCGCTGTAGACGATCCCAGGCCGCAAGGTACCGATGCTTCGGCGCCGCGGCCAACTGCTCGTCATGGACGACCAGCGTACGCTCGACGTCAGCCAGCTCGTCTTCGCGAGCGATTCTCCGCGTGTGGGTGCAAGGAATACCGTGGCCCGGTTGGGGTCGGCAAATGCGGGAACCTCAGCGTGATAAAGCGGCTCAGCCCAGCTGAGCGGGTCCCAGTAAACAGTGCAATCATGTGAGCGAGCTTTCCCGTCTCCTCGCGAGAAAGTACTTAGTGAGATGACGTTGACTGCCCTACTTCGCCGCGTCAAAGCCGAGAGCGATACGGTTGACCGCTTCGCGACCGCCCACGGCTTCCGCTCAAGCTTCCGGGATTGGGCGAGCGAACACGGCTACGCGCGCGACCTTGCCGAGCGTGCGCTCGCGCACACCGTTGCGAACAAGGTGGAAGCAGCGTACCACCGAACTGATTTGCTGGAGCAGCGACGTCCGCTCATGGAAGCGTGGGCGCAGCACGTCTATTCCAGCTTGCTGACACCGAATCGACAGAGGATGTGACATAAGGGATACAGGCCATCAAGCCTGTACCCTTTATCGCTTCTGGAGCCACGCAGGCATCGTGTAGGCAGTTTCGGTCTGCATCAAACCCTGCACGCGCGACACGATATGGTTGCGCTGCGAGTTTAGTTCAATATCGGGCGAACCGAGCCACGGCGCCCACGCGGAAGACTCCGGATTCGTCGCCTTCGCAGCGTCATGAGGCACCATGCCAGCGAGCATCGACACCACGGTTGAGCGCGTCGTCATTGGACGGTCCCTCGCGTCAAGGATTTTCACGATGGACATGGAGCACATGTGTTACTGCTAAAGCGGAAACAAAC
>NZ_JBSAXD010000040.1:0-71261 GCF_053427715.1 Burkholderia sp. MR1-5-21 | reverse complement strand
CATGGTGGTACTCAGCTTGCTGGTCAAGGCTGTCAGAGGGGTAGCCTGCAGATTGGCGGCCAGCGCGCAGAGGCTGGCGACCAGAAGTCGCAGAACAAGGGCGATAAGCTTCGTGCTGAATCGGTTCATCTTACGCAAGGGCGGTGTCGCCAGACGAAGGGATTGTCACGGACGCATGCATCGTGGACGTGGCGCGGTGATCTTCAAAGGGAAGCAGAAATCCCTTCAATTTCTGTTTCCCCGTCAATTGAACGTCGCGATTCTGTGTCATGCGCCTGTTCCATGCCTTGAAAACGTCCGGCACATCTGCTGGATTGCCACTACCGGGAATGTCTCCCCCTGAGTGGAGCTTGAAAACCCTCTCTCGCAGCGTGGCGGCATAGTCCACACCGGTAGCGCCAATGTTGATCTCGCTATCCGATGACATGCTGCGTTGGTTCAGGTTCGCACTTCCCACCGTAATAAACACGTCATCAATGATCATCAGCTTCGAGTGGATGTAGATTTCCCGGTAGGCCATGTCGCGACTACGGATCTGACCGCTTGCGCGTAGCCGGGCGACGCTTACCTTGATCCCATAGGTGGACGCAAGTTCCTGCACGCTGGGATGATCCAGGACCTTGTACTCGCTCGTTATCGGACCATCTGGAGTATCGAGGGTGTAGGTTACTGTTTTGGCGTCAGGGTAGTCTTGAGACACACGATTGGCTGCAACGTACTTTCCCTGATCGGCCATCGCCGGGTTATTCGCCGTTGGGTCGCTCGCACCCAGCTCAGTGAGCATGTCATAGGTGCGGGGAATCATTCCATCGTCCTCGGGATGAGGGATGACAATGAAAAGATACAGAATCCCCATTTCACTACTGGGTTTTCCTGACCTTGGCACCCACTCCTTCCAATGACCTTTTCGGGTCTCTTTCAGTTGACGGGCGAAGGCAGGATAAAAGAAGTATTGATTCTCGATATAGATGTAATTGCGCGCCCAGGAACTCGCGTGAAAATAGAGTTCCTTGATCGTTTTCTCTTCATCTCTCGGATGAGTTCGAACGATCTGCACAGCATGATTGGGATCTGTTGACACCTTCTGAATATTGGCCGGTATCCCCGAAACCTCCCGAACGCCATATTCATCAGGAGCATAGTGATTCCAGTCCCGCACAAAATTCTCATGCAATCGCTTTAACGCCGGACCGAATACGCGGCACGCGTAATCCTGGTAAGGTCGGCCATGCACATAGCCATTTGTACCCGGATTCCCCTGTGTGGCTTCCTCGTGCTTCCGTTCTTCCTTGAGCTTGCCGCTCGCCAAGGCCTCCCGATGGGGATCGTCAATCTCATGGGCCGACCGGTCCCAGTAATCCGTTACGGAGTTCAAACCCATCACATAGCCGACCGCCTTGCTACCTTGGTTGTAGTTGTAATCGATCAAGATCGGCTTCTGATGGTGAGTCGGATAGGCCGTCATAAGAGCGCGTTCGTTGGTCGGCCCCATACCGCCCTGCGGCTTGTCCTTCTCGTCGGCCAACGAGTGACTGGCATCCGCCGCATCAATGGAGCGAAATGTGATCAACAGCTTCTTGTTCGTCCCGCTGCAATTGCCGTTCGGCCGATGGCGTTTCCACCAATCGATGCAGTATTTCTGGCGCCGTTCACTATTGTAGGGAGACGACGAACTTCCGACCGCCCAAGCTGCTGGATTCTTGAGAACATTGTGGCCGATATCGGAAAAACCCGGCACGTTGTTTTGCTTGGCTGAAGCTGTTTCCTGGTACCAGACCATCAACCGGACAGTGACTCCTTTCTGCACGATATCTTCTAGCAACTCACCATAGGTTTGCCCGCGTGGCCACTCGTTTTTGCCGTCCTCGCGAATCAGTTCCATACCTGGATCGAAACCCCAGCAGACGATATCCGCGGTTTCCTTCGCGAGCTTCAGGTCATTCGCAATGTTCGCGAACCCCTCATCACCACAGATGAAGAAGTCGAGATGGTTTTCATAGGTAATCGGGGCTATGTCCGTACGCTTTTCCAGCAACCATTGTGCCGATGACTTCGCCACGCGCGCTTGTTCGTCGATCGCGACATTTGCGGGGTTCTGGGATTTCAGGATGCAGTCAACCACGTTCAGGTCCTTTTCATTGATCGATCTTGCTTCATCAGGCCAATCGCTCACCACGATTGGTACGCTGGTCAGCGTGATCCGGGTCGCCCTCGAGCGCATCCTTCACGTTGAGGTCGAACTGCCCGCCGTTGGCCAGCTTGACCTGATAGGCCGCCGTACCGGGCTGGTGATCCTTCACCACCACCCGGCCGAATTCATCCGTGACCCCTTGCCCAATCTTTGCTCCGCCCTTGTAAAGGTCGTAGGGCTCGCTGATGTATTGATGCCCTTCGCTAGGTAATGCGCCTAACGCGAAATGCAGTTGCTCCTTCTCCGGAGGCAGCGCCGGGATGGTCGGCGTGCTGACGCTGTCGGGTCCAACGAATGTCTGACGTGCCGAATGCACCTCGAAGCCACCGGACGTGCCGCTCTTTATCTGTCCGGCCGTCCAGCGGGTATAACTGCCATCGCCGTTGATCTCGACCTCCTGCTGCGCGCTGATCGTGATCTTGGTAGCCGTGACGGTCACATTCAGCTTCGCCAGCAGATTGATGCTGTCCTTCAACGCCTTCACGTCGATGTCGCCTGCCGCAGCAACCATGCGCATGCCGGCTTCGTAGGCGAACAGCCGCAGCGCCCGGCGCGCACTGGCGAAAAAGCCGCCGCCCGTGCTGACCGACATGTGCTCGCCGGTGGTGACCGCCGTGGTTTTCCCGCTGCTCAAGTGAATCTGCTGCTCCGTGCTGGCAGCAACGCCTGCGGGACTGGCCAGAACCAGATGCGGCTGCTCGAACTGCTTCAGTGTGCCGCCACCCTGAATGGACTTTGCCTGTGTCTTCAACGAGGTGGCCACAGCCTTCTGCTCACCATCCTGCGCCCCTGCCGACTGGGCCGACTGAGCAAGACTTGCTGCGGTATCCTGAGCGTTCGCGAGTTGAAGGTTCACCTCGTCGACGTTGAATGCATCGCCGGTGGCGCCCGAGCGTGCATGAGTCGACAGCAGCAACCCGCGCGCGCCGCGCATCGCGGCATGTCCGTCCGTGCGCAACTCTGCGCCCTCGCCGCGCTTCTCGCCACGCCCCGCCGGCTCGCTCACGCGTGTGAGGTAGCCCATGTGCAAACCAGATTCGAGGTGATCGCTGCGAATCTGGGTCTGCACCTGCCCCTTCGTATCGTCCTTCAGCCAGACGTTGTTCTGCTCCCCGCCGATTTCTTTGCTGACGAAGCCTGACAGCGCATGTTGATCGGGGAGGTTCCACTGCGGGCGATTCGCACCGTTTCCCACGCGTGCCGTGATGACCGGTCGATCCGGGTCACCCTCGAAAAATGGCACGACAACCTCGTCTCCGATCCTCGGTAGCTGAATACCGCCGAAACCGGAACTCGACCAGGGCTGCGCGACACGCACCCAGCACGAGCTACGCTCATTGCGTTGGCCAATCCGGTCCCAGTGAAACTGCACCTTGACTCGACCTAATTCGTCGGTATAGACCTCCTGACCTTGGGGTCCAACCACGGTCGCGGTCTGCATCTGCATGACCGGCTTATGATGTTCGAACGGACTGCGGTAGGGGACAGATTTACGCTGCGCCTCGATCTCGATCAGGAAGAAACCTTTGGAGCCGTCCTCATGCGATACGATTGACGCGTTTCCTCCATCGCGGGCTGCCGTCACATCGGTCAGCCGGCCTTGCAGGCTGTGCGGGAAGTTCGCATGATGGCTTGATCCCGGGATGTTGTTCTCGATCAGCCATACGGCTTCGATAACCGCGAACTGACGCCGCTCTGCAGAATCCCGGTCGTGCTCCGGATGTCCGTCGAGTTCGAACCATCGACCAGCGTCTATCGCACGCAGACCGCCCGTGCCATAAAACCGCTTTGCGCGCGACTCCCATTCTTCCATGCGTACTTTGGTGAGGTTGTCACCACGATCCTGCTGCAAGTATGTATACGGACCGGTGTACTCGTACATCTCCAACTGATCGGGCAAATCCTGCGATACCGTTGGTACGTTGGTGCCTTTCGGATTGGCGAGAGACGACGGACTCTTATAGTCGAACGTGCGGGTTGTCAGCACAGCGCTATGCAGGGTTCGGATGCCCGACCAGTAAGCCAGCGCATCGACCTCGGTGTTCGTGCTGTAACGGGAGAACTGAACAGTCCGTGGGGCGA
This sequence comes from Burkholderia sp. MR1-5-21, assembly GCF_053427715.1. Taxonomy (NCBI): domain Bacteria; kingdom Pseudomonadati; phylum Pseudomonadota; class Betaproteobacteria; order Burkholderiales; family Burkholderiaceae; genus Burkholderia; species Burkholderia sp. MR1-5-21. The sequence continues at coordinate 66,988 of NZ_JBSAXD010000040.1, read as the reverse complement.
GCGGCTCGCAAGTATCCAGGTGGTCGGTGATGGTCAGCGTGTGCGACTTGCCGTCATCAGCCTGCTTCCAAATACCGAACAGGCCCTCTGTCTCCATCAATCGATGGGCAAAATTCCAGTCGTCCTCATACTGCGTGCAGTATGAACGCGGCGGCAGCGGCTTCGAGAGCGCAAAGTTGAAACGGCCCTTCGCTTGAGTATGGGCATCGAACACGTCGCTCAGGATTTCATCGACCGACTTGTCCTGCCAGACCCGCTGGTCGCGCCGAAATTTCAGGAAATGCATCCATGATGCAAAGCAGATCTGATAACTGGTCAGTCCACCTTCCGCTCCCAGTCGCCGGACCGAATAAACATAGCCGTGCCGGGGAAGATAAGACTTGTTCGCCTGCTGGACCCAAAGGGTAACGGACTGCCCGATCAGCTTCTTCAGCTTCAGATCACTGCGCGTCGACAGGACGTCAACGGTGAAATCATAGTGCCGCCCGATGCGCGACCAGCCCATCACGCGTTGCGGCAACAACACGTTGGCCCCGAGTGGGGTATCGAGTTTCAGCAGACGGTCCTGCTGAAGCAGTCGCCTTGAATCGCCCTCACGATGTCCTGCGCATCCATTGCTATCCCTTTATTACTTTTTGCTTACTTATTGTCATCAATATGACATGGGCTCTCGTGCGCGATTCTACAGTCAATTGCGGCGTTCGCAAGGTGAACCAAGGTCAAATACGGAACGCCGGCGAATCGACGATTCGCCCTATTGCCGGTCGCGCGGTATTCCGTATATAAAACCGCGATGGACAAGGATCTGTGGATTCGCGACCCCGTCGGCGCCTTTCGCGCATGGCAGGAAACGGAAGCGACCGGCGCGGACCGGCGGCCCTTTGCACCCCGCTCGATCGTGCAGCACGCGGCAATGTTCGACCGCTTCCTGCGCTATCTGCTCGCGCGCGGCGTAACGCCGGCGACGTTCGGCCCTGAGCACGTCGAAGGGTTCCTCGCGGATCTCGAGCGCACCTGTGCGCCTGACAGTTCAACCCGCGCACGCTATGCGAAGCTGATCGATCGCGTCGGCAGGCAACTGGTGTCCGCGGGTCTGCGCGAAACGAATCCGGCCGACCCGATGGCGCGCTTCGTCGCCTGGCCGGACGGCGAGCCGGAACCCGTCTGCCTGCCGCCGGACGCCGACAACGCACTGCAGGCGTACGTGCAACCGCGCACCGGCGATGGCCCGGTCGAATGCAGGAATCGTGCGATCGTTGCGCTGCTGCTCGGCAGCGGCATCACGTCCCGGGAAATCCGCACGACGACGATCGATGCGCTCGATCTCGACACACGCCGCCCGACGCTCGACGTAAGTCGGCACGGCGCACGGCCCGCACGCCGGATCGTGCTCGAGCGCTTCGCGCGCAAGCCGCTCGACGCCTGGCGCACGCTCGTCGCCGCCGAACCGCGGTCGGCGCTGCTGTTTCCGGCACCGCGCAGCGGACGTGCGATGAACGACATGTTCCTGCTGCTCGTCGTGCGCGACGCGCTGACCGCGATCGGTTTCGACGCGCCGGACATGAGCCCGCGCGTGCTGCGAAACACGTACGCGCGCCGTCAACTGATCGCAGGCCGCAGCCACGCGGACGTGAACGCGATGCTCGGCCTCGTGACGTCCCGGACCGTCGTCCGGATCCAGCAAACGCTCGCGCAGGACGCCGGCGCGCGCATTGCCGATCGTTCCCGCTGATTCCCGCGCGTTTCGGGAACGGCACGCGCTGCAACGCAACCGTGCGCACTGCCTGCACCTATCTGTTCGGCGGCTGCTGGCAGATCACGCCGTACCAGCCGAGCCCCTTGTACGTCTCGTAACCGGGCGTCGCCGCGAACGACACCATCGTACCGTTGTGCATCCGATAGAAACCCGCGGCCTTGCCGTCCGTCTGCAGGCGGAACTGTTCCTGCAGCACGCCCTTGCCGTCCGAACTCGCGATCACGCGCGACGACGCGTCGACGATCATGCAGCGGGTGCGCGCCCATTCGTCGTCGCTCAGCCGCACGCCGCCGACGACCGCCGCCGCCTGGGGCGCCCAGTCGAAGAAAATGACGAGCGCGCCGAGCACCCGGCCGTGCGCCTGGCCACCCGCGCGAATGGCGGTCGAATACGTCGCGACCTGCGCATGCTTCAGCCACGGCAGCGTCTCGATATCGGATGCCGCGTAGTCGGCGCCGGTGTGCGTCTTCAACGCGGCCTTGAACCAGTGCGCGTCGTGCACGTCGCGCCCCTGCACCGGATAAGTCGCCTCGCGCCCGCTCGCAACCACGATGCCGTCGGCATTCACGACCCACAGATCCTTGTAGACGGTGTAGCTGTCGAGAATCACCGACAGCCGCGCCGAAGCATGCGCGCTCGCCGCGGGACTCTCGTGCGTCACGCAATCGACGAGCGCCGAATCGGTCGCCCACCAACGGACGTCGCACGAGCGCTCGTACAGGTTGCGGTCGATGATGTCGATCATGTTCAGCGCGAGATCGGCGCAGCGCTGGCCTTCATGCGAACGCATCCGTTCGATCATGCTGTCGCCGAGTTCGGTCAGGCGTGTCAGCGCCCCCGCGAGTTCCTTGTTGAGCCCGTCGGTGATGTCGCCGATGCGTTTCGATACGTGCTTGACCTGGTTCGCGACCACCGCGAAGCCTTTGCCGGCATCGCCCGCGCGGGCGGCCTCGATCAGCGCATTCAACGCGAGGAAGGTCGTCTCGCGGTTGATGTCGTTGATGTCGCCGATCTTGCCGGTGGCCAGCTTCTTCACTTCGTGGGTCAGGTCGACGATTGCTTGTGGATTGGCCATGTCTTGGGTCTCTCTCGTTGTCACGTGCGTGATGTGTCGCCCGGAGAGGAACGCAAGTTCCGGGCCTGCTCCAGCGCGTGAAAATGCCCGTATCGCGGCCGAATGCCGGTCACTCGTCCGTGCATGCACGCCGGTCGCACAGGCGATGCACCACGATGGGGGCGACCCTTGCACGCTTTGCTGACGGTCGTGTCCGGCGCGGTACGGCCGACGCCGACGCTCTATCAGCGCAGCGGCAAGCCGAGCCGCCACGACAGATTGCGGCGCGCGCGCGCCTCGCAGCGGTCGTGGAACAGATCGGTGTGATAGATGCGCGGACGCGCAAGCAGGTCGCCGAGGATCGAGCGGACTTGCGCATCGTAGGCACGATCGTCGAGATCCGGGCGCTCGGCCCGCAGCCGCAGGCCGTCCTCGCGAAAGCGGTCGCGCGCCGCGCCGAGTACCGCGAGGTCGATGTCGACGGCGAAACGGTCGTCCGGTTCGCCCGGCACGCTCCGGTGCCGGGTCGCGAGGATCATGTCGCGGATATGCGCACCGGAGGCGATCCGTCCCGCCGCCCGCTGCACGAACCAGTCGGCGCTGCGCGCCTCGTTGTCGCGCGCGCCGGGCCGGTAGATCACGTCGTGGCACCACAGCGCGAGCTCCACGGCATCGGGATGCGGGATCGCACCGCGCGCCCAGTCGAAATCGCGCAGACAGCGGCGGATATGGCGCAGCGTGTGGTAGTGACGCGTCGCTTCGCCATAGCATTGCGCGAGATCGGCATAGATGGCTTCGGCATCGCGGCCGCCGCTGCGCGACCACAGTGCGATGAAGCGCGCTTGCGTCTGGTTCATCTTCGCCTCTCTCCGTCGTCGCGCCGCGTGCGCAAGCGCAACGCCGCCTCGTGCTCGCGCGCGCCCGCCGCACGCAGCCGTCCCGCGACGGCGCTCAAAAGAACTCCTTGCGGATATCGATGCTCGACCGCTGCCCGATATGCTGGTAGTTCTCCGCGAGCCAGGCCTCGGCTTCACGCCTGCCGTTGTCGCGCAGGCTGCACAGAAAGTCCCAGTCCGCGTTGTACTTGCTGGACACGCTGAGCGCGCACATTTCCTCGTCGGAACGGATCGAATGGATCAGCATTTCCTTCATCTCGTCGCGCTTGATCTTGCCCTGCTGGATCAGTTCGGTCACGAACGCGATCGCGCGCATCTCGCGCATCAGCGACGAGTTGAAGCTGATCTCGCTGATGCGGTTCAGGATGTCGGCCGCCGTTCTCGGCACGCCGGGGCGCACGAGCGGATTGATATGGACGATCACGACGTCCTGAGTGTCGCAATGGTAGATCAGCGGGTAAATCGCCGGATTGCCCATGTAGCCGCCGTCCCAGTAGTGCTGGCCGTCGATCGTGATCGCCTGGAACAGCGTCGGCACGCAAGCCGACGCGAGCACCGCTTCCGCGCACACATCCTCGCCCGTGAAGATCCGGATCTTCCCCGTCTCGACGTTGGTCGCGCTCAGGTAGAGACGGATCGGGCAGTGCCTGCGCAACGCATCGAAGTCGACGTGACGCTCGAGCACTTCGCGCAGCGGATTCAGGTTGTGCGGATTGAACTGGTACGGCGAGAAGATGCGCAGCACCATGTCGGCGAACATATACATCGGCGAGTGATCGAGCCCGAAGCTGTGCGTCCCTTTCAGCCACGGCGTCCAGCGCAGCGGGTTGTATTGCTCGGCGGACTGTGCGATCGCGTGCCAGAAGTCGTGCAGCGCGTCGCGCGCGCCGGGCGCGCCGCCCCGCAGCAACCCGTCGGCCAGCACGGCCGCATTCATCGCGCCAGCGCTGGTGGCGCTCACGCCTTCGATCGCGAGCCGGCCGTCCTCGAGCAGGCGGTCCAGCACGCCCCACGTGAACGCGCCGTGCATCCCGCCGCCCTGCAGCGCGAGCGCGACCGGCTTGGGTTCGCCACTGTCCCGGTGTTTCGTGTTCTTCGTCGCCATCTCCCGTCTCCCGTCGTCGATGCCGCTTGTCGATGGCGCTTGTCGATGCCGATTCACACCGTGCCCGCGACGCGTGACGTCCACCTGCGTTCATGCGTGCGTCGGCGCCGATCGCTCACCCGCCGGTTGCCGCCAACGACTCGAGCAATGCGCTGACCTCCTGCAGGTCGACCGTATCGAAGCCTTCCGCAAACCCGGCGCAGACGTCGGACAGCATCTTCCGCGCATCCGCGGTCTCCCCCTGGCTCACGCGCAGCCGGGCAAGGTCCCGCACCGCGCGCAGCTCGAACGAGCGGGCGCCCTGCTCGCGTGCAATGTCGATCGCGTTGTGCAGGCAGCCTTCGGCCTGCTCCGCACCGGGCGGTTCGCCGACGCCGCTGCCGTCGTCCCGCATCGCGAGCAGCAGCGCTGCCTTGAGCCGATACAACTCGGCCTCGTAGCAGCGTTCTCCGGACCGGCCCGCCAGCGCGATCCCCTCATCGATCGCGCGCAGCCCCGCTGCCGTATCGCCAGCCTTCCGGTAACTGTCCGCGAGCAGCGCGTGGAAATACGAGCAGCCCATCGCGGCGCCCGTCGCGCGATACCCGTCAATGCCCGCGCGGATCTGCGCGATCCCTGCGTCGACGCTGCCCTGCTCGCTCAACGCCCAGCCGTGAAGCACCGCCCCCCACCCGTACCAGAAAGGCAGCCCCTGCTCGGTCGCGAGCGTCATCAGTGCGTCGGCGCGCTCGCGAATCGGTGCAACCTCGCGCCGGAGCTGATGCAGCTGCGCGGCATAGGCGAGCGTCAACGCAAGCGTCGGCACGTTGGGCGTTTGCCTGGCGCGCGCGAGCGCAGCCTCGCTGCGCTGGTTCGCCTGATCTGCATATCCCTGGTGCCACAGCGTCCATGCGAGGAAACTCAGGCCGCGGATGCGCGGATCGATCACGATGTTCACCATCGGCTCCGGACGCGGTTCCGCATCGAGCAGCGCAAGTGCCCGGTCCTGATGCGCGCGGGCGGTGCCGAGATCGCCTTCGAAGAACAGGGTGGCCGCGAGCGCGAGATGTCCCTCCACGAGCAGCCCCGGCTTGTGCGCGTGTCGCGCCATGCGCAGCAGCCGGTCGCCCAGTTCCCGTGCCGGGCGGTACTCCGCGCGCAGGTGGTAATAGGTCCTCAATCCAAGCAGCACCGGAAAGAGCTGCGACGTCTCGCCTGCCTGCTCGCACAGCGCGAGCGCGCGCGTGTAGTTCGCCTCGACCTCCGGCGCGCCATAGCCGCGGACGGCCATCAGAGCAGGCCCCAGCGCCAGCCGCAGCGTCAGCTCCTGATGCGCGCGCTCGCGCGTATCGGGCAACCGCTCGAGCAGTTCCAGCGCGGCGCCGAGGTGCCGCATCGCGTCGGGTTGCGCGGAATGCTGCAGCGCCTGTTGCCCGGTGCGGTACAGATACTCGACGGCCTTCTGCACGTTGCCGCTCAACCGGTAGTGATGCGCGAGCTCGTTGCAGTAGTCGGCGATCCGCGTCGGAAACAGCGCCTCGATCGCCTGCGCGGTGCGCTCGTGCAGTGCGCTGCGCCGCTCCGTGAGCAGCGAGTGGCCGGCCACTTCCTGCGTCAGCGCGTGCTTGAACGAATATTCGACTTCCGGGAACGCCGGTCGCTCGTAGATGAACTCCGCCGTGTTGAGCCGAGCCAGCAGCTGGCGCAGGTCGTCTTCGGTCTGCGCGACCTGCGGGTCACAGATGCGCCGGATCAGGCTGAACGGAAACTCCTTGCCGATCACCGCGAGCGTCTGCAGCAGCTCCTTTTCATCGACGGCGAGCCGGTCGATACGGGCCGCCAGCACGCCCTGCACGGTCGTCGGAATATGCAGCGCGGCCGGCGTCTGCACGATCCGGTAGCGGCCCGGTTCGCCGACGAGCGTCTGTTCCTCGACGAGCGTCTGGACCACTTCCTCCATGAAGAACGGATTGCCTTCCGTCATGTCGAGGATGCGCGTCTTGAGCGGCTCGAGGCCGGGATCGTCGCCGAGCAGCGCGGTGAGCAATCCTTGCGCCTCGGCCGGGCCCAGCGGTTCGAGCCGCAGCCGGGTGCAATGCGCAGCGCCGTCCCAGAGTGCCGGATACTCGGGCCGGTAGTTCACGAGCAGCAGGATTCGCGTGTCCGCGACGCGGTCGATCAGGCTCGTGAGGAACGCCTCGGTCTCGCGATCGAGCCATTGCAGGTCCTCGAACAGCAGCTCGATCGGCTGGTCGCGGCTCTCGCGCGTCAGCAGCCGGATGATCGCGTCGAATGTGCGTTCGCGGCGGATCTGCGGATCCATTTCCGCGAGCGCCGAGCCGGGCTCGCCGGCGCCAAGCAGATAGAGCAGGTACGGCACGAGCTCTTCGAAGCCGCGCTCGAGCGTCAACGCCTTGCCCGTGACTTTTTCCCGGCAGCGCCGCTCGTCGTCCTGCGCGGTGATCTGGAAATAGTTCTTCAGCAACTCGATCAGCGGCAGGTTCGCAAAGGCCTTGCCGTGCGACACCGAGAAGGTCTCGAGCACCAGACAGCCGCGCCGCGAGCGCGCCTTGAATTCATGGAACAGCCGCGACTTGCCGACCCCGGCCTCGCCGACCACCGCGACGACCCGACCGCGGCCCGCCTTGGCCTCTTCCAGCGCGCCGTGCAGGTGTTCCAGCTCGGCATCGCGGCCAACGAACCGTGCGAGGCCGCGATGCGCGGACAATTGCAGCCGCGTACGCAACGCGCCGAGGCTCAGCACCTCGTACACCGACAGCGGCTCCGGAATGCCCTTGACCTGGGTGGCCCCGAGCGCCTTGAACTCGAAGTAGCCTTCGGCCAGCTTGTGCGTCGACTCGCTGACGAGGATCGACGAAGGCGTCGCGATCCCTTCCATCCGTGACGCGATGTGGATCGTATGCCCGACCGGGTCGTAATCGGTATGCAGGTCGTCCGTGCGGATCGAGCGCACGACGACTTCACCGGTATGCACGCCGACGCGGATCTGCAGCGGGATACCTTTCTCCAGACGAACCCGGTCGCTGTGCCGACGCATTGCTTCCTGCATCCGCAGCGCCGCGAACAGCGCGCGCTGCGGATGGTCCTCGTGGGCAATCGGCGCGCCGAACAGCGCGAGGATGCCGTCGCCGAGCGACTTCGCCACATAGCCTTCGTAGTAGTGGACCGCTTCCATCATCAGCGCGACGACGGGGTCGATCAGGCGGTGTGCCTCTTCCGGGTCGAGGTCGTGGATCAGCGCGGTCGAACCGGCCATGTCCGCGAACAGCGCGGTGACGGTCTTGCGCTCGCCGGCGGTCTCGCCCCGCGCTTCCATTGCCGCCTGTTCGGCGAGGATGCGCTCGGCGAGGTGGTGCGGCGTGTAATGAATCGGCGGGACCGGCGCCGCGGGCGGCCCGGATGCCGGCCGCGGACGCGACGCAGGCACATCGCGCGAATCGCTCAGCGGCGCGCCGCATTCGCTGCAGAACTTGGCGGTCGGGCCCGACTCGTGGCCACAGCGCGGACAGGCGCGCGTCAGCATCGTGCCGCACGCCTGACAGAAGCGAGCCCCGGCGGGATTGTCGAATCCGCAATGTGCGCAGCGCATACGCTCCTTCCCTTGCCCGGTGCCAGCTTTTAATCATTCTAGTGCCGTACCCGGTTGCGGCAAGGCGCCGGTCGCACACGGCGCGCGTCGACTTGCGACGTCACGCTTGCGCTCGCGCCACAGGTGCGCGTGGCTCCGCCTCCATGCCGCGAACCGCGACGGAAGCTGCATCGCACGCGTTGCGGATTTATCCGCGCGGCAGCGGCTGGACCAGCCGCAAGATCCGATTGTCGTAAGGCGACTGCACGACCTCCGCAATGCGAACGTCGGCCGCAGCCGGATGGAGGGGATTCAGCAGGAAATTGTGCGCATACGGCACGACCACGCTCGGCACCCGCAGCAACGCGCTCGGCTGCGTCTGCAGCCACTCGGTGCCGGCGCCCTTCGTCCAGTCGGGATTCGAGCGCCAATCGGCGGGCGCGTCCGCTTCGGCGATCTCAGCGACGGCGATCGCGTCGGGCACGTCCACCCGCAACAGCTGATACCCGCTCGGCAACTGCGCGACCGATCCGATTTCCAGGTGGACGAGCGTCTCGAGCAGCGCAAGCGCCGGGTGCTCGGCGAGGTAGACGACCGGCTGCCCGGCGAAATGCCAGCGTCCGCCGGCACGCAATCCGCCGATGCCCTTCAGGTCGGCGTAATTGCTGATCCGCCACAGTGTCGTCAAGCGAAGTACCCCTCGTCGATCTGTGTGAGGGCTTCCTCGACGAGCCGCGCGCCGTGCTCCGTGCTCGCCATGTCGAGCGCGGTGCGGCCGCCGAAGCGCTGGAGCCCGCTGCGCAGCCACGTCATCGCCTTGTCCTGCTCGCCGAAGGTGGCCGCCGCCTGCGCGACGATCCGCGCGAGACGGATCGCCTTGTCGGACTCCTCGGGCGACAGGCGCTCATGCGCCTGGCGGCGATGGCTCAGCGTTCGCCGCGGGATGATGAACGCCAGTTCGTCCGACTTGAGGCCGTGCTCGGACAACCGGTCGATCACGTCGACGTCGACACGCGCGCTCGCCAGTTCGGCGAGATCGGCGCCCGACCGGACACGGATCGCGAGCAGCTCTTCGAGAATCGAGAATTCGGCCTGACGTGGGTGCGCGATGCCCGTCGGGCGAAAGGCGATGGTGCTCATGACCGCTCCTTGGCAATTTGCCCAATCATTATAGGCGTTTTGCCAAAAACGTGCGAGGCGCGGGAGTGCGACCGATGCGGCAAGGTCGCGTGGGCGACGCCCCGCGGCTGGCTGCGGGGTCAGGCGAATCGTAGATTCGCTTCGGTGAGGCTTTGCGGAAATTCAGTATATAAAGAGGCTGACGGGCACCCCCGGTTGTCACGTAACAACTGTTCGCATCATAAAAACTCAATGGATACCCTCTGCCGCACGCCCCGGCACGGATCCGAAGTTCCCGGTTCACCGCGCTCGACGCTGCACAATCGTTTCGTATCCACCCACAAATCATCAGATTAAATACGCCCTCCTCGCCGCATTGTTTACCAGGCCGCAACAATTTTTCACTGGAATCGGTATTTCCGGCCGATGCCGCCATCGCTACGATGCAATCAACCGCTCAGCACAACCAGTGAAGCGCGAAATCAATGAAACCGGAGGTCATCATGAAGTCGATCATTTACGCTGTCGTCGCAGCCACTGCCCTGTCCGCCTCGTATGGCGCATTCGCCCAATCGAGCCAGGTGACGCGTGAACAGGTTCGCGCGGAACTCGTTCAGCTCGAACAAGCCGGCTACAGGCCGGAAGTGGCGGACCTGCAATATCCGCAAGCGCTGCAAGCCGCCCAGGCGCGCGTCACGAACGCCGACGCGGCCGGTTATGGCGCGCAGGCAGCCGCCGGCGTGCGTGCGGGCCGCCTCGTGCCGGCCACGCAGAACGGCCCGAGCTCGACCTACTTCGGCCAGTAAGCCGGACCGCCCGTCGCGGATCGCGACGCGGCTCGAACACCACGCCCCCGTTCAGCGGGGGCGTGGTGTTTTTGCGTTCAGCAGCAGCACGGGGGCGTTTGATACAACCCGACGTCACGGGATCAGGGACCATCGGGGGACGGCTGACGCACTTAACGCGGACCGGACTGGCGCAGACAGTGGGCAGAAAATCAGCGTTCGCGGAACACAAATATTCAGGAATGCTTTCTTTTACATCGATCTCGTCACGCCTTGCATCCGACGTGCGCCATTCCGTCGTCGACTCACAGCGGCGGCACATCGGGCGGCGCCGAGAAATGATGCTGAAGGATCTTCCATCGCCCTTCCCGCCGCACGATGACCCACGTCGTGCGCAGCCGCGATCGCGATGGTCGCGTGACCAATCGGGCCCGCGCAAACGCCCCACGCACCGCACGACGATCGCGCACGTTTAAGCATAGAATTCCCGCGTGTGCCGAGCCGGTCGATGCGGGCGAAAGCGGGCCCGCAGCGGCATCTGCAACGATGCCGAACGCCGTCGCGCCCGCCAGGCCGGCTTGACGCTGTATCCATGCGAATTTTCTACAAGGAGCGGTTTCATGTCTCAAACATCCGGATCCATGATCACCTTCCGCCGCCCGGACGGTCAGGAACTGCAGGGCTACCTGGCGACGCCGGAAAAGACCGAGGGCGCGCCCGCGGTCGTCGTCATCCAGGAATGGTGGGGCCTGAATGACCAGATCCGCGGCGTCGCGGACCGGCTCGCACGGTGCGGATACTTCGCGCTCGTGCCCGATCTGTTCCGCGGCAAATCGACGGTCGAGGAAGCAGAGGCGCACCACCTGATGACCGGGCTCGACTTCGGCGACGCCGCATCGCAGGATATTCCCGGCGCGGTCCAGTATCTGAAGACGCGCGCTGCGCGCGTCGCCGTGACGGGGTATTGCATGGGCGGCGCACTCACGCTGCTGTCGATGCAGTTCGCCGACGTGGATGCCGGCGTCGCGTGGTACGGCCTCCCGCCGCTCGACTATATCGATCCGTCGAAGATCAAGGTTCCGTTGATGGGCCATTGGGCGACGCAGGACGCGTTCTTCAAGATCGACCAGGTCGACGCGCTGGAGAAGAAGCTGAGCGATGCCAACGTCGGCTTCGAGTTCCACCGCTACCTCGCGCATCACGCATTTGCGAACGAGACGGCCGTCGGCCCGGCGCGTCTGGCGGCGACGCAGTTCGATCCGGTGTGGTCACAGCTGGCGTGGGACCGCACGCTCACGTTCCTGGGTCGCACGCTCTGGAACGACAAGAGCAAGTAAAGAGCAAGTAAGCGCGACTCCGCGCGCATGATCGAGGTCCGCCGACGCAGTGAATGCAGTCGGCGGAGCGCGATTCGCCCCAGACCTCGTTCAGCCCTTTCAGCTTGCCGGTAACGGTATGCCGACGATCGCGTGCTCAGTCATGGGTCGCGCACAGTGCCGCCTCGTCGGCAGCCAGCATCTCGGGCACGCATTCGCGCAGGAAATCGACGAACGTGCGGATCTTCGCGTCGAGGTACTGGCGTGACGCATACAGCGTGTAGGCCGTCAGCTTCTGCAGCCGGTATTCGGGCAGCACGCGAACCAGCGCGCCGCTGCTCAGCGCGGGCAACGCGGTCGACATCGGCAGCGAGCCGATGCCGAGACCCGCGCGCAATGCGGCGCCGAGCGCATCGGCAATGTTCACCTGAAAATCGGGCTGCGGCAATTCGAACGTCTCGCGGCCGTTGGGCCCGTCGAGATGCCACTGGTCGCGCGGAAACACCGGCGTGACGATCTGCAGGCACGCGTGCCCTTCGAGTTCCTTGACCGTCTGCGGCGTGCCGCGTTCGCGCAGGTACGCGGGCGACGCGCACAGCACGCTGTGCACGGCGCCGAGCCGCTGCGAAACGAGCCCCGAATCGGGCAGCTCCGTCGTGCTCAATTGCAGCGACACGTCGTAGCCTTCGTCGATGATGTCCGGCACATGTTGCGACAGCGTCAGTTCGACCGCCACCGACGGATACCGCTGCCGATAGCGGACCACCGCGGGCACCACGTAAGCCTGGCCGAAACTCGTCGTCGCGTGCACGTGTAGCCGGCCTGACGGCTTGGCCTGCGCATCAGCGGCTTCCGCCTCCGCCTCGTCGATATAGGCAAGCACCCGCTGGCAGCGGTCGAGGTAGCGCTGCCCTGCGTCGGTCAGCGCAATGCGGCGCGTGCTGCGATTGAGCAAGCGCGTGCGCAGGTGTGTTTCGAGCTGGGCGACCGAGCGCGATGCGTAGGCTGTCGTGATGTCGAGCCGATGGGCGGCACTCGTGAAGCTGCCTTCCTCCGCCACGCGGACAAATATGCGCATCATCTGTAGCGTATCCATCGACATGCCCTCGGGAATGACATCGCCTCGCGCCATGCAGACCCGGTGCGTAGCGATGCGCACGGGCCCCGGTCCGTTCCGGTATCGTCGCAGCGCGAGCCATGCGACGCAACATGCCGCCACCGTCGTTGCGACGCCGGACAGGTGTCGCGTGCCGCGCGATCGCGGACATCGCTGCGGCGCCCGGCGAATCCGCGTCCGCGCCGAACAGGACAGCGATATCCGCTCCGGTACGAATGGTGCGGAACAGTACAGCACCGGTCAGGGCATGTCCAGTTCCGCCAGCCGACAGCACCGCTCGCTACGCGCGCACTGCCGCTTCGAACGGGTCCCGCAGCACGATCGTGTCGTCGCGCTCAGGCCCGGTCGTGATCAGCGAGATCGGCACTCCCGCGACCGCCTCGACGCGCGCGATGAAGCGGCGCGCTGCGGGCGGCAGATCGCCGAGTCGACGCTTGCCCCCGACCGCTTCAGCCCAGCCGTCGAACTGCTCGTAGACCGGTTTCGCACGGGATTGCGCTGCGAGACTCGCGGGCAAGTGATCGACGCGCATTCCGTCGAGTTCATATCCGACGCAGAGCCGGATCGTGTCGAATCCGTCCAGCACGTCCAGCTTGGTCAACGCGAGCGAATCGATCCCGGACACCTTGACGGCCTGCCGAAGCTGCGCGCCGTCGAGCCATCCGCAGCGGCGCGGACGGCCGGTATTGACGCCGTACTCGCGACCGCTTTCCCGCAGCCGGCGGCCGACCGCGTCGTCGAGCTCGGTGAGGAACGGCCCGCCGCCGACGCGCGTCGCATACGCCTTGGTCACGCCCAGCACGTGGCCGAGCGTCGATGCGCCGAGCCCCGTGCCGGCCGCGGCCGCCGATGCAACGGTGCCCGACGACGTCACGTACGGATACGTGCCCCAGTCGATGTCCAGCATCACGGCCTGCGATCCTTCGAAGAGAATCTTCCTGCCCTGGTCGTGCGCGTCGTTGAGGTCGGCCCACACCGGACGAACGAACGGCAGCACCTTCGGCGCGAGCTCGACGAGCGTGGCCAGCATCGGGTCCCGGGGGAATTCGTCGAGCCCCACCCCCCTGAACCACGCATTGTGATGATCGAGCAGCGCATCGAGCTTCTTCGCGAGCGCGTCGGGCTCGGCCAGATCGCCTACGCGCAGCCCTCGGCGGCCGACCTTGTCTTCGTACGCGGGGCCGATCCCGCGCAGCGTGGTGCCGATCGGCTCGCGTCGCAGCTTTTCCTGCGCCGCATCGATGGCCCGATGGACCGGCAGCACGAGCGTCGCGTTCTCGGCGATCGACAGGTTGTCCGGGCTCACCGTCAGCCCGAGCGCCACGACGCGGTCGATCTCGGCGAGCAGCGCCTCGGGATCGAGCGCGACGCCGTTGCCGATCGCGCCGCGTTTGCCGCGCACGAGCCCGCTCGGCAACAGCGCAAGCTTGTAGGTCTTCCCGTCGACGACCAGCGTGTGCCCCGCATTGTGGCCACCGTTGTAGCGCGCGACGATGTCGGCCTGCCCGGCGAGCCAGTCCACCAGACGCCCCTTGCCCTCGTCGCCCCATTGGGCGCCCACCACCACGACATTCGGCATGCTCCGCTCTCCATGTGAGAAATTTCGACACCATTCCGGCCCGTCGAGCCGATTGTGTGCCATATTGGCGGAGCCTTTCGCAGTGATCAAACGATTAAACCTGATATATCGCGTGAGTTTTTTTAACGCGAAATGACATGAAGCGATGAGCCGGAAACTCCCTCCGTTGAATTCCCTGCGCGCGTTCGAGGCGGCTGCGCGGCACGGCAGCTTCACGCTGGCCGCCGACGAGCTGTGCGTGACGCATGGCGCCGTCAGCCGGCATGTCCAGCAGCTCGAAGCCTGGCTCGGACGGCCGCTATTCGAGCGCCACAACCGCCGGGTCGAACTGACCGACGCCGGCCGCGCGTATCTCGCCGAAATCGGCGCCGCATTCGACCGCATTGCGCTCGCCACCGCGCAGCAGCTTCAACTCGGACAGCAGCAGGTGCTGCGCGTCAGCGCGCCGGCCACGTTTTCGCTGCGCTGGCTCGTGCCGCGGCTGTCGTCGTTCCAGGTCGCCCATCCGAACATCGAGGTGCGGCTGTCCACGTCGAACGAGCCGATCGACAAGCTGCGCGACAAGGTCGACCTGATCATTCGCGGCGGCCCGCAGACCATCGACGGGTACGTGGCCGACGAGTTTCTTTCCGAAGTCCGTCTGCCGGTGTGCTCGCCGAAGCTGCTCGAAGGGAAGACGCTGCGAACAGCCGCGGACCTCGCCGACTTCACACTGCTGCACGCGGCGACCTACCCGGGGATGTGGCCGGAATGGCTCGCGGCGGCCGGGCAGGCGCAGCTCACACCGCGGCATTCGCTGACGCTCGAACACTTTTACCTGACGCTGCAGGGTGCGCTCGACGGGCTCGGCGTCGCGATGGGGCCGATCGCGCTCGTCGCCGACGATATCGCCGAAGGCCGGCTCGTGCAGCCGTTCAAGACGCCGGCGTTGCCGCCGTGGCGGTACTTCACCTACGTCGCCGATGCGCGCGCAGAGGACGATGCCGTGCGCGCGTTCAAGGACTGGCTGGCAGTCGCGGGGAATGCGGCAGCGTCGCGCGGTGGATGACGGACGGCCGAGGACTGACGCCGACGGACAACGTGCCTACCTGGTGCTCGGCCAGTCGATCAGGAGCGCGATCACATAGCATGCCGAATCATATTTCATGGACGGGCATCGCAGAAAATATTAAAAGGATAACGAACGTTTCGTCAGCGCACTCATGGCCGACTCGACAACACTTCTAAAGTGACGCGATGTGCCCGACATCGCGAGGGAAAACAGGCGATACGCGACGAAAACCGCGCATCGCCCGGGGCATTGCTTACTGGCTCGCGCCAGCCGCGGCATTGGCCTTCTTCTGCGCGTCCTGCAGGTTCTGCGGATAGTTCGGATCATTGACCGCCGGCTTGTAACCCGCGGCTTCGAGTTTCTTCAGCTCGGCGGTGTTCTTTGCCCGCGCTGCCTTGCGTTCGGCCTTGCGCTGCGCGCGCGCTTCCTTGCGTGCCTGACTCTTCGCTGCCTTTTCAGCCGCCTTCGCATCCTGCGTCGTAGTCGCAGCTGGCTCGCTGGCCGTCTGTGCGAACGACGAAGCCGTCCCGCCGATCAGGAAAGCTGCTGCGGCAGCAACAAGCGTGATCCTTCTGTATTGAATTCGCATCGCTGGACTCTCTGTTCTGATTGGTTACGGTTTGAAGTACGTAGAGATACCGCCCCTGCCCCCGATGCGAGGATGTCTCGATCGGGGCTTCTGCATCATAACCGCGTTGCAGCGCGCGTGGTGCCGCCGAGATCGATCGTCCGGGCATTTACGGATGTCGTCCGCGACGCATGCACGGTTGTCGCGCGTCGATTGGATTGCCCCGGAACGATACGGGTGTCATCGGCAATGGCCGAACAGGGGCGTGCGTCGCGCGTTGCAACCGGTGTTTCAACGCACGGAATATTTCGGCACCGTGCGCTGACTTCTCGACGCAATGAACGGGGCTTGACGCGATGTCCGATTCGCGTTGTCGGCGTCGTTAATTTGAAGAGACGCGCAGGATCTCGCGAGGCGGTCATGACCCTCGGTGTGAGACGGACCAATCGTCATCTGATTGCGCGCTGGCCGGTATCGCAACACATGCGTATCGTGATGCCGAATCGGGATCGGACTGCACTTCACATCTCGCTCGACGAGCGACCGACAACGGCGCCACAAAAGAACAACGTGGTGTAGCGCAGCGAGGTGATCGAGCAGCATCGATTCCCGCTCACGTGTCGGAACGCGAGCCCGACGAGCCATCGCGATCGATAGGTCACCACGCCTGCGCGAGCGACGTTACCTGTCGCGCGTGCCGTTTTATACCTTTGGCTGAAACCGACCATGGCCGGATACCTTGCTCGCCCCGCCGACGCCGAAGTGAAGATGTGCGAGTCGTGTCGCTCACCGCGTCGGTCGATCGCACTGTGTCGTGATTTTGCGCGTCAGGTCGGGCGGCAGTGGTAGCGAATGTTGTGGGATCGAGGCGACGACGACGGGCGGCAAACGTGGACATCCCCGCAGGAAATGCGGCAGCGGAGGGTTCCGAGGCCCTGCGACTCGACAATCCGTGTGCATTCAGCGGGTAGACGTCATAGAAGCAGGCTCGTTCAGTTCATGCAGATCGTCATGAAGGTGAGCTTTTACGGGATCTGCCATGTTTCGATGGTGAGCTTCTTCGGGAACCGGACGTCGAATGGGTGTCGGTGAGGGGTGGCGGTATCGCCCCGCTCACGTCGACGGAAAAATCGCGACGAGGCAGATGGGCCCCACAGGAAACGACTCCAGGTTCACAGCGGAATGCGGGGCTTTGTCAGCGATCGCGGAAAATGTATGACGCGTCGATACGAACGGGTGACAAGCGCCTCGTCGGCGCGTCAATGCACAGGGACGAGAGTGTCTGAAAGGAGGATATTCACCACGGGCCACCAAGGCGCAACGGCACCTGCCAGGACCGACTGCTCCCGCGCTCGCCGGCAATTTTTGCCGTGAGGCGTCGCAAGGATTCAAGTCACTCATTGGCTCGGCTGTGTTGAGTGCTTCGAACGGCGAACCGCTATGTCACAGGAGGCGCTGGGATGAACGGCGCAGATCTCGACGTCGCTCGAGGCCGAAGTCCTGATCGAGTCGCCAACCATGGGTGGATACCTGACGTCGATGCTGACGTCTGCACTCCCATAACAGGGAACCTATGGGCCGGAATGGGCGCCTTTTACCCGATTTGCTCCCATAGCTTTCTACTTTTCGGCGCTTGTAAGTATGCGCTCACCTCTCGTTTTGGCCATCAGGCTGCTGCAACGTAGTCAATATTGTGCGTTGCTACCAGGAGAAGCTTCCACAGTCCGGGCTCTCAAGCTACCAAATACAGCTACGTCCAGCGATTGGGTAGCGGTTTATGGGGGTTGGTCTTTCCTGGAGCACACGTGTGTTTACATCTTTAGAAAGCAACGTTTACTACTTTAACTACTTTTAGACGGCTCACAGCCTTGACTGGCAAGGGTTTGACCGGTGTTCGGTACCCATTTATGGGAGCGGAGGTAGAAAGGTCTGGGGTCTCCGGTCTGTGGATTTGGGGAGATGGGTAGCAGGCTGTGGGGATTCGGGGATGTGGATATGGGGCAAGCGTACCCTGTTATGGGATTTTGGCCACGAAACTCCATGGGTAGCTGTCTATGGGAGCCTGTTGAGGTACCCCTTTATGGGAGATCGAGGCGGGATCGTGCTAGCGCAACTGCGTCGTCTGTGTCCTTGGGTAGCAATTTATGGGAAGCCGGCAAGGTAGCCGTTTATGGGCTGAAGTTTCCGTCGAGCCAATCGGGT
The DNA here is from genome assembly GCF_053427715.1 of Burkholderia sp. MR1-5-21. Lineage (NCBI taxonomy): Bacteria > Pseudomonadati > Pseudomonadota > Betaproteobacteria > Burkholderiales > Burkholderiaceae > Burkholderia > Burkholderia sp. MR1-5-21. The sequence continues at coordinate 48,872 of NZ_JBSAXD010000040.1, read as the reverse complement.
TCCGCAGGCAGCTCGCGCCGGGGTTCCCCATAAACAGGATCAGTCCGCTGGAAAGGTTCCCGGCTATGGGAATTTTGGAAGGTTACCTTTTATGGGACCTGTCCCGACGCACAGTTGCTGGATGATCGCAATCTGCCGAATTTGAACGTCTCCAAAGGTACCCATTCATGGGAACCATTCAAGGTAGCTCGTTATGGGAGAAAAACGGCATCGTGCTGCACGGCACCACGAACTCGGCCGCAATCGGCGGTTTTAGTCGTTTGCTTACCATAAATGGGTACCTTCGACCGGGACTTGGCGAAGCCCGATACGATCGCCACGTACGAAAGGTAGCTGCTTTTGGGATGGATATTGGCGGATAGGTAGATGGTTATGGGGCGGAACACAGGTCGTCTTGTCAAAAAAACCCCTTTATTGCCGATAGGTTAGCCGCGATAGTGCAAGTGATGTGCGAGCAAGGACGTTGCTCTCGGCGGCGAAAAGGTATAAAGTCCGCTTTCAACAAGGCAACCTTATCCGGACATCACGATGCCGCGAAAGCCCGCAAGCAAAGGCTCCGACAAACAAGTCTCGCTGTTCCAGACGCCAGAGCCTCCCGACTTGCTGCGCAAGGCGGTCCAGGCGATTCACATCGCACCCAAGTCGGGAAAGATCGGCCTGCAGCAGCGCAAGATGTTCAGTTCGCTGATCAAGAATGCGCTCCGGCAGGAGGCGTTCGAGCCGGGTCGCACGAGCTTCTCGATTTCGATCGCGTCGCTTTCGCACGAAAGCGGGCTGAACAGCAACAATACGAAGTACGTGAAGGACACGGTGAACTCGCTCATCAGCACCGTCGTCAACTGGGACTATCTGGCCGCGGATCGCTCGACGGTCTGGAAGGCGTCGGGCCTGCTGGCCGGCGCGGAACTCGAGCAATCGGTATTGAAGTACAGCTTCTCGGACCAGATTCGCAGCGAGCTGCTCAACCCCGAGATCTATGCGCTGATCGATATGCGGATTGCGCGCGAGTTCCGGCGTTCACATTCGCTCGCGCTGTGGGAGAACACGGTGCGCTACGAAGGGATCGGCATTACCGCGAAGATTCCGCTGCCGAAATTCCGCGACCTGATCCTCGGCCAGGACAAGGCGTCCCAGTCGTACAAGGAATACAAGCTGTTCAAGAGCAAGGTCCTGGTGCCGTGCATTCAGGAGGTGAACGAAGTTTCGGACCACACGCTCGAACTGATCGAGCACAAGTCCGGCCGCAGCGTGGAAGCGGTGCAGTTCAAGGTGACGCGCAAAACGAGCGCGGACACGGTGGAGGAAGGCGACGTCAAGAACGAGGCGCTCGTCGAGGAAGTCGCGAAGTTCGGCATTCCGCGATCGGAGGCGCGCCGGCTGATTACGCAGTATGGCGTACAGCGCATCAAGGCCGCGATCGCGTACACGCTCAATCGGACCACGAAGAAGAATGCGGCGCCGATCGACAATGTTGGCGCGTATTTCCGCAAGGCGCTGACGCACGGCTACACATTGTCCGACGGGCAGGCGACGGACGCGGCCGCCCCCGCGAAAGAAACCCAGCAGAGCAAGCAGGAACAGATCCGCGACAAGTATCTTGCGGCCAAGATCGACGAGGCAGGCGCGTACTTCCGCGAACTGGAGATCGATGACCAGACCAAGCTCATCGAGCGCTACAACGAGACGGTGGCCGGTTCGAAGGATCTGACGCTGTCGCCGAAGAAGAAGGCGAGCAAGCTCGCGCAAACGAGCTTCTTCCGGTGGCTCGCGCTGGACACCTGGGGCGAACCGACTTCAGACGACCTGCTCGAATTCCTGCTCCGAAGCAGTCTCGCCGGGAACTGAAAAAAAGACCTCGCAATTGCGAGGTCTTTTTATTTGGGCACCTTACTTTTGCGCGCTGGCGAGGTCGGTGACATACGCGTCGATCACCGCCTTGAGCTTGTCGGCAAGCGCCTCCTGATGCGCGGTGTCGACGCCCTTGAGCTGCAGATCGAGACGCCCATCGGGGTAGGTCTTCAACTGACCGATCGCGCGCGAGTCGACGGCGAAGTCGTGGCGAACGCTGTAACGCGTCCGTCCCGCCTTCTTGTTTGCGTCGCTCTGCGCACGCAGGAAGTTCTCGAGATCGCGCACGGACTTCTTGCGGTCGATCACCGCGGACAGCAGCCGGTCGGCCGTGGGCTCGCCGAGCCGCTCGAAGATCAGCTTGAGGAAATACGCGGCCTGCAGGCCGACGACGTCGTTCGCCGCAGCCATCCGCTCGAGGAGCGTATTGGACAACGCGTTGAGCGACAGCGTCTTGCTGATCGTCGCCTTGTCCTTGCCGATCTTTTCGGCCAGCGTGTTCTGGTCGGGGAATACCTTCTCGTCGAGCAGGCGTTTCCAGGCGACCGCATCGTCGAAGATCGTCTGGCGTTCGTGATCGTGGTTCGCGCGGTAGGCGATCGTATAGAGCTGCTCCGGCGTGTGATCCGACCGGAACGTCGCGTTGATGTATTCGTCGCCGTTGATGCTCGTGGCGCGCAATCGGCGTTGCCCGTCGATCACGACGAGCTTGCCGGGGAACTCCGGCAGCCGGGTCACCTTGATCGGCTCGATCTGCCCTTCCCGCTTCAACGTCAGCGCGAGTTCGTGCAGGCTCGATTCCGAATAGAAGATCCGGGGGTTGAACGGGTTCGGGATGCAATCCTTTACGGCAACCCTTTGCGGCGCGCCGAGATCCGTTGCGTCGACGGGCGCTGCCGCGACCGGCTTGAACGCCGGCGTCCCATTCGCAGCGGGTGCCGCTTGCGACGGTTCCGGCAACCGTGTTTCCAGCGCCGCGTTTTCCTGCGCGAGCCCGCGCAGCAGACCGGCCGCGAGGTGGAGGTTGCCCGTCGCCTTCTTCTCTTTCGATGTGTCGTTAGCCATGAGCGGTTCCGGTAGCTCGCGTCGACGCGATGTATTGGGCCATTTCGGTGACCAGCCGCTCGATCTCCGCGCGGGCTTCCTTGAGGCCCTTCAGATACCGATTGTGGTGATGGATGGTGGTGCCGAGCGCGAAGGTCTGGCGATACACCTCGCGTTGGGCGATCTGGCTGTCCAGCAGATGCTCCCCTATTTCTTCAGCCTTTAGAATTTTTAAAATTTCTTCACGCATTTTAGTTTTTCCATTGACGCTGTTGAGCATCAATGCGGAAGAGAGGCTCGGGTTACGGACCGCGCGCATGGACTCGATCATGCGAATCATCGCGACGGTGCTGTACAGATCCGCGGGCGACGGCGACAGCGGGACAAGGCAGAAGTCGGCGACTTCGAGCACCGACGCAATGCGTGGGTCTTCGAGGTTGCCGGGGCAGTCGACGACGATCACGTCGAAATGCGCGTCCTGCTTCTTGATCTCCCCGCCGATGCCGCGCCCTGCAGGTGCAAGCGAGAGGACGGTCATCGGAAGGGTGTTCTCGCCGCTCGTGACCCAGCGCACCGAGGTGCCCTGAGGGTCGGCATCGATGAGTGCAACCTTGTTCCCGCCGGCCTCGAAGGCTGCGGCAATGTTGACGGAGATGGTTGTCTTTCCAGTCCCACCTTTTTGATTACTGACGGCAATCTTGAAAGCCATTAAATTCCTCCAAGGAGTTTTGCGCAATATATGCAATTGTTGGTGAAATGTCCAGACAAGATGTTCTTTGCAGCGAAATCTTCTAGATCGATATGGTTGTCACGTGACAATCGGACAGATGGCCAACGTTGGACACACGTCGTCCGAGGAGATACATGAGAAAAAACGGAGACAAATTTCACTGCGAAAAATCGGCTTCAAGTTGAATGGTGGAAAATTTGATCAATCAAGTGGATGTGTTATCGAAAACACTGCGAGCCTCAATCGGTGGCTCGATGCTGATCCGATGACGCTCAATCGATCGAAAGAGTTTGGGCTGGCTGTTGAATGTGAGGTTGTCACGTGACAAATCGCTACGCGCACGCGAATGGGAGTCGAGCGACGAACGCATCGTTTATCTGGGAGTTGCCAAGCCGGAGATGCATCCACTTTGTGCGAGCCATTGATGGCACTGCGGGTTCTGGTTGTCACGTGACAACCCGGGCCCAGGGGCGCGCCCTTGGTAACAGCTGTTCGGGTTATTGGAAGGAAAAGTTAGCTGACGCCTTCCACCTTCCGTGTTCGGTGAGATTTCAGCGGCGCGAAAAACATAACGTTGACTCGCGAATCTATCGCTGGGCGATGAGTTGTCACGTGACAACTCATCGAATGGTCGATTGCGGCATCCCGACAGCACAGGAATGCCTACTATTGAATGCGCAGTGGCTGAGGTGGTGATTAGATTGGAGTGCGTGCTTATTCAACGAAATTCGCGAACGTGATTCGCCGTTTCACCGAAGATCTCGGGGCATGCCGCTTCCAGGCGACCGTGTAATGGCCGCGTGCTTGATCGCGGATGCAGCGCGAGTCTGACGCGATGCTCTGGGGCGGGGAGTCCATCTGCGTTGATAATTCAGGGGTGATTGATGTGGCCCTAATAATGTGAGCCCCACCGTTGGCTTCGAATGCGCTCCTTGCCGTGGGCAAGGAGCCGCTACACTTGTCATGTCGTCGCCGGATGAGTGTCCGCATGGGGCACATACGACGCAATCGTCAAACGCCGATAGGGGCGTGTCGAGCCGAAACGACGGTGGATCGACCATTTGGGCGCTGACATGAACGGGCGACGATCCACATCGTGAAACAACTGTCAGAAATGGGGCGTGCTCGGAAATCCTTGTCTGATAAGGGTTTACCGGAAATTCTTCGCGTTGTTTCACGCATCCGCCTCGCAATTGACCCTTTGAGATGGGGGGAATGCCATTTCGTGACTGATTTCCGCCGGACACGCTGATCGGCCGCAAAACAGTACAAATTTATACGTGTTTCGTAGTATTTGATACGCTTCAGCCATTCGGCCTATCAATACAGCCGGCGCCCACGTGCTGCAATGAGGGGGAGTTGTCACGTGACAACCGTGCATAACGTCTGCCGCGGTCCGATGGATCATCGTAAAAGTGCAATCGCCTGTATGCCGCCAGCGTCAACTCATGAGCTGAGCAGTCGGGGCAATCGCGACGCATACGAAGGTATGGCAATGCGTCGACACGTCGCGAGGCAATTCGAGCAACGCACGCCGATCCAGTCGCACACCGGCAGAACATCATGGCTTTGTCCGACATGCTAGAGGGGGCCCAAGCGGTCTTAGCGGGCGCATCCGTTCGCCTTGCGCAACGCGCAACGCCTGACATCCGAACCGGGCGACCCGCATGCCGCCGTTTCCAGGCCGACACGCCTATTTGGCCGCACGCGATGCACAAACGGCAGGCCACAACGATTTCGGCGTGCGTGCCGCTTCAGCGACCTTGCGCCACCAGCGCTCGCCGCGATGCGGCGCGGCCAGATCCAGCCGCTCGCCCATACGCGGCGTCGACAGTTCGACGCCGCGCGCAACCGCCAGCGCCGTCACGCGCTCGAACGGCTCCTGCCAGCGATGCATTGCCAGATCGAACGTGCCGTTGTGAATCGGCACGAGCCAGCGTCCGCGCAGATCGACGTGCGCCTGCACGGTTTCCTCCGGCTGCATGTGAACGTACGGCCACTGCGCATCGTAGGCGCCGGTTTCAATCAGTGTCACGTCGAACGGTCCGAGGCGTTCGCCGATCGTCCTGAATCCGTCGAAGTAGCCCGTATCGCCGCTGAAGAACACGCGCAGATCTTCGTCGACAATCACCCACGACGCCCACAGCGTGCTGTTGCCGTCGAACAGGCTGCGGCCGGAAAAGTGCTGGGCGGGCGTGGCGGTGAATGTCAGCCCGTCGATCTCTGCGCTTTGCCACCAGTCGAGCTGCCGCACTTTGGCTGCATCGATGCCCCATTCGATCAGGCGGTCACCGACACCGAGCGTCGTCAGGAACACGCCGGTGGTTGCGGCGAGGGCGAGCACCGTGTCGCGGTCCAGGTGGTCATAGTGATCGTGCGACAGGATCACGCCGCGCAGTGGCGGCAGACCGGCGATCTCGATCGGCGGCGCATGGAAGCGTTTGGGGCCGAGGCGGCGGAACGGCGACGCACGCTCCGCGAAGACGGGATCGGTCAGCCAGAATTCGCCGCGCAGCTTGATCAGCAGCGTCGAATGCCCGAGCCGGTACAGGCTGCGATCAGGTGCAGCTTCGAGTTGTTTACGGGTCAGCGAGTCGACCGGGACGGGGCCCGCAGGCACCGCTTCTCGCGGCTTGTTGAACAGCATGTTCCACATGATGCGCATCATTTTGCCGAATCCTTCGACCGGCCGCGGCGCGACATTGCGGAAACGTTCGCCGTCGTGTTGCGGCGAGGCTGCGGACTGCGCACGGCCGCGCTCGGCGGCGGTGAAGCCCAGCGTACGATGAATGAAGTCGGGGAGCGATGACATGGGAATCCGTCGGAAACAAAAGTACACCGATCAGTGTAGTTTGTTTTCGAGAAAAGTAAACTGCCGGGTGTAAAATTTGAAGATGGATACGAATGCCACTCATCAACGTCTGACCGATCGAAAGCGCGCGGCCATCGTCAGCGCCGCGATCGAAGAATTTCTCGCGGCCGGCTACGACGCGACCAGCATGGACCGGATCGCCGCGCGCGCGGATGTGTCGAAGCGCACCGTCTACAACCATTTCCCGAGCAAGGAAGCGCTGTTCGCCGCGATCCTGCACCAGCTGTGGGATGCGACCCATACGGGCAACCCGCCGGCCTATCGCGGCGACGTGCCGCTGCGCGAGCAACTGCTCGAATTGCTGGCGCGCAAGCTGCGCCTGCTCAACGACGATGCGTTTCTTGCGCTCGCGCGAGTCGCGATCGCAACGGGTATCCATTCGCCGGAACGCGCGCGCGACATGGTCGAGCGCCTGGGCGAGCGCGAGGAGGATGTGACGGTCTGGATTCGGGCAGCGGCGGCGGCCGGCCGGCTCGCGGTCCCGGATCCGGCATTTGCTTCACTGCAATTGCAGGGCGTGGTGAAGGCCTTCGCGTTCTGGCCACAGGTGACGATGGGTCAACCGCCGCTTGGCGAAAAGGCGCAGAGGCAGGTCGCGGAATCGGCGGCCGACATGTTTCTCGCGTACTACGAGCGGAACGGGAGCGAAAGCGGGAACGACAGTAAAAGCCGACGTTGAACCAATGCAGCGCCGCACCAGCCGGAACACCTCGCCAGACGCCGCTGGCCTTCGCCCGATCTCGGCATTCAGGCGTTTGGCCTACATTGGAGGAAGCAACGTGCATCACGCGATGCACGTCGCACGACCGATCCGCGCGTCGACACGGGGCCGGTTGCATCGTGAACCGATCGACAACGCGCCGATGCCTGCGCGATTCACGGGACGTACAGTGAGCAAGCACGAATGAAGACGCTGCTGATCATCTACCACACGATGACCGGAGGCACGCGACAGATGGCCGAGGCGGCCGCCGACGCGGCACGTGAGCAGCTTGGCGTGTCGGTCCGGCTGCAACGCGCGGACGAGACGAGCCCGGACGACGTGCTCGCGGCCGATGCCTATCTGTTCGCGACGCCGGAGAACCTTGCCGCGATGTCGGGGCTGATGAAGGACTTTTTCGACCGCTGCTATTACGCGGCGCTCGATCGCATCAACGGCCGTCCGTATGCGGCGATGATCTGCGCCGGCAGCGACGGGCAGAACGCGTTGCGCCAGATCGACCGCATCGCGACCGGATGGCGGCTCAAGAACGTCGCGCCGGGCCTGATCGTCTGCACCCATGCACAGACACCCGAGCGCATTCTGGCACCCAAGACGATCGACGCCAGCGATCTCGCACGCTGCGCGGAACTGGGCGCCGGTCTGGCGGCCGGCCTCGCGCTGGGCGTCTTTTGAAGGCGCGATTGCGTGGTACACCCTGTCGCACGGGGCTCGGCCGACGCCGTCATTTCCCATAAACGGCTACCGGGCGACAAAGCTGCCGGGCGCGCGCCGTGCTGACGCGATCCGTGCCGTGAAACGATGCGACATGTGAAACCTCGCCACTTCGTGCCGACGCGGAACACATGCTGCGTGCGATGCGTATCGCGGCAGACCTCACATTCGGATTCCCCTGATCCCATGGGCAGCAACGTTGGTGTTCGCGCGGATCGGTCAGCGATTCATCGCGGGTCGGTAGCAGGAAATTCCGGCTCGAGTACGGGCATCGCTTTTGCGAAACGAAACACTTCGAACTCCGTATCAATTGAGTGCGAACGCTTGCGCTTGTACCGGCAGCTGGTGGCACTCGGGCCACGGCGTCTTCACGGGACCGCGCGACGCGCCAGCGGCCGAAGATGACGATATCCCGAACGTACTACGCATTTTTCCGGGATTCGATGCAGGCACAATGATGTGACACCGCGTGCCGCGACGCTCGTCGCACATGTCCGCATGGCATTCCCGATGCTCGGCAGGCGACATGCCGTTCGTCGTTCGCGACGTTGCGGTAGTGCTCGCCGGCGTGCGGGAATGCGCACCCGTCGCGCCGCACGCGGACCCGAGCATGGGGGGCGATCCGATAACCTGCCGCCGTACCCGAAAGGGGCGGCGAGGGTCCGTCATGCGGACCCGTTGCACCACGAGCCTGGGCGACGCGATGGCCACGCGGATCCCCGTCGGGCGTGCGAGCGGGCGGCGCAATCGCCGCAATCCGGAGCGAACATGCGCGGTCGCGCCATCGTCGCCACTCCGGCGGCGTGCACATGCGTGTCAGCCGTTGCGCCCGCGTACCGGTATACTTCACTCCTGCGTTGTATCCGGCATCCCGGCCGGGTGCCTGAAACACGGGGTGTGCGCCAGCCGCTCATGCTGTGCGTTCCGCGTCGACGACGGATGCGCCGAAGGTGTCCGTGACGTGCTGCTGCGTATTGCGCGGCACGGCTTTGCGCCGCGTAGAAAGGCGCGTGCGAGTCGAGTCGCCGCGAAAGCACGCCTTACCTATTCCTGGTGGATTGAATTTATGGGTTTTGAACAACTTGCCGAATTGCGGAACCAGCTCGCGGCCAAGGCCAAGCAGGAACGCAATGCCAAGCGATCGCAGTCTGAGGCGAAGCCGTCGTCCGGAGGCAAACCGCCGTCCGGGGCCAAGGCATCGTCCGGGGCCAGACCGGCTGCCGGCGCGAAGGGACCTTCCGGCGCCAAGGCATCGTCCGGCGCAAAGGGCGCTTCCGGCGCAAAAGGGGCGTCCGGAGCCCGCTCGTCGACGCCGGTCGATCCGACCATCGTCGCGATCGGCAAGCTGCAGCGCCGCTTCCCGCTCGCATTTCCGAAGAACCCGGCGCCGAAGGTGCCGCTGAAGGTCGGCATCTGGGCGGATCTCGCCAGCGAAGCGCAAGCGATCGGATTGACGGAAGACGAGCTGCGCGAAGCGATGGCGACGTGGTGCCGGGGCAATCGCTATTGGTCGTGCATGGTCGAGGACGCAGTGCGCGTCGATCTGCAGGGCAATGAAGCCGGGCGGGTATCGAAGGACGATGCTGCGCGCGCCAGACGACTGAAGGCGCGACGCCCGGGGAAGGGCGCGGCGCAATCGGCGAAGGCCGAGTCGAAGCCGGCAGAGGTCGCATCGCAGCAGGCGACGGCCGAATCGGATTCGCAGCAGGCGAACACCGAGCCGCAGGTGGAGAACGTCGACGTGCAAGCGGCGCAGGCTGAATCCCAAGCGGCGAAGACAGAGTAACGCGTCGCCATGGCCGCCAGCGATGCCCCCGCATCGCTGGCGGTACGTTCAAGTTTCCTTTCCGCGAGACCGTATGCCACGGCGCAACGCCGATGGCAGCGAGCGATTCATGCTCGATCACGAGCGCGCCGCCGCCGGTATTCGTTCGACATGTCGGACTCGATGTGCTTGCGAATGCGTTCCCGATAGCGAGCATCCGGCATTGCGTTGCGTCGACGAGGCTGCTTGATTCGCCGCGTTTCGTTGCGTTGTCCGACTCTTGAATGCCAATCCACGCGTGAGCTCGGCGCAAAGTGCGCGCTACCGTGGGAAACCGGCATCTCTTCCCCCGACTGATTGTGACTTTCCGCGTCGACGCCGTTGCGTGGAGCGCCACGCGTTCGTCTTCGACAAGATGGTATACCCCTGTACCCTATATGGAATTGGGTAATGAGATATACTCCCCTACCCTATCTGGAGGTTGGTGATGAGTCACACAGTTCGCGAGAAGCAGAAGCTGCTCAACCGGGTTCGCCGCATCAAGGGGCAGGTGGAAGCCATCGAACGCGCGCTCGAAGAGGAGCGCGGCTGCAACGACGTGCTGCAGCTGATCACGAGCTGCCGCGGCGCGATGAACGGCCTGCTGGCCGTCGTGCTCGAGGACCATATCAGGTCGCATCTGGTCGACGTCGAGCACGACGGCGGCCATGACGAAGGCAGCGCGACCGAGCAGCTGATCGAAGTCGTGCACAGCTACTTCAAGTGAGACACGACATGAGCGATTTCAAGGACGCCGCGTTCGGCGCAGGACACGATCACATCTTCCTCGGCGCGGCACACGAGCAGAACGAACGCAGGACGTGGGCCGTGATCGCGCTGTGCAGCGCGATGATGGTCGCGGAGATCGTCGGCGGGAGCCTGTTCGGATCGCTGGCGCTCGTCGCCGACGGCCTGCACATGTCGACGCACGCGGGCGCGATGCTGATCGCGGCGCTGGCCTATACGTATGCGCGGCGGCACGCGAGCGATCCGCGGTTCGTGTTCGGCACCGGCAAGCTCGGCGACCTGGCGGGGTTCACCAGCGCAATCGTGCTGGCGATGATCGCGCTGCTGATCGGGTACGAGGCCGTATCGCGTTTCCTGTCCCCGGTACCGATTCATTTCGGCGAAGCCATTCCGATCGCGGTGCTCGGCTTGCTCGTCAACCTCGCGAGCGTCTGGCTGCTGAGCGGCGATCATCATGGCCACGGTCATCATCACCATCACGGGCATGGCCATGATCATGGCGAGCACGCACACGACGACGCGCCGAAACGGATCTTCACGCGCACGGGCGTGTTCGATGTCACGGTGTTCGAGGACGGCGTTCCGCCGGTCTTCCGGATTGCGCCGGCAACGGACGCGGCAACGGACGCGGCAACGTTCGGCGGCGAACCGGTCTCGGTGACGACCGTGCGTCCCGACGGCGCCCGGCAGGCGTTCGCGATGGCAGATCGCGGCGGCTATCTGGAATCGCTCGACGTCATTCCTGAGCCGCACGTGTTCAAGGCCGTCGTGCGAATCGGCGACGACGAGCACGCGCTCGAATTCGTCGAGCATGATCATGACCACGACGACGCACACGCGGCCGCGGCGCGCGACCACAACATCCGATCGGCCTACGTGCACGTGATGGCGGACGCTGCGGTGTCCGTGCTCGCGATCGTCGGGCTCGTGCTCGCGCGCGCATTCGGCTGGCTCTGGATGGACCCGCTCGCGGGCATTATCGGTGCGCTGGTGATCGCGAACTGGTCGTACGGCCTGATGCGCGACACGGGCGGCATCCTGCTCGACATGCGATCCGACCCGCGGATGGAAGACCGGGTGCGCGACGCGGTCGAGGGCGGCGGCGACCGCATCGCGGACCTGCACGTGTGGCGTCTCGGGCCCGGTCACATGAGCGCGGTCGTGTCGGTGGCGACCCGCGACGGCAGCCGCGACGCGCGCTTCTATCACGGGCTGCTCGGCCGCCTCAAGGGCTTGTCGCACGTGACCGTCGAAATCGTGCGCGTGCAGCCGGGGGTGTGACCGATGGCCGTCAAGTCGCCCTGCGTCGACATCTGCTCATTCGACGGACGAACGGGTTTCTGCATCGGCTGCTTCCGCACGCTGGAGGAAGCGCGCGCGTGGAAGAAGATGACGGATCATCGGCGGCACCAGATCGTCAATGACCGTGCGCGGCGGGAAGCGAAGCTCGAGCGCGGGACGCCGACCGAACGCTAGTGCGACGGTGGCGGCGCGGCCACGCCCGTCATCGATCGCCGCGATGCCTATGACTCGAACGACGTCATCCCCGACTGCAGGTAATTCTCGATGCCGACCTTCTTGATCAGTTCGAGCTGCGTCTCGAGCCAGTCGATGTGGTCCTCGGTTTCGTCCAGGATGTTTTCGAGGATTTCGCGCGACGCATAGTCCTGCGCGGATTCGCAGTATGCGATCGCTTCCTTGCAGTGCGCCTGGGACGCCCGTTCGAGCTTCAGATCGCACTCGAGGATCTCTTCCGTATGCTCGCCGACGAGCAGCTTGTGCAGGTCCTGCAGGTTCGGCAGGCCGTCGAGCATGAAGATGCGCTCGATGAGCGCGTCCGCATGCTTCATTTCGCCGATCGATTCGTCATACTCGTGCTTGCCGAGCTTGTCGAGCTGCCAGTGACGATACATGCGCGCATGCAGGAAGTACTGGTTGATGGCCGTCAGCTCGTTCTTCAATTGCGCGTTCAGATAGTCGATGACCTTCTTGTCGCCCTTCATAGCGATGTCCCCCCAATCGAGCGCTGTTCACCTTCGTGACGTCGTGCCGTTTCAACGATAGTCAGTGAACCGCCGAATCACAATCTCGCGGCGCCAAACGGACGGTGCGCGGGATGATGCGCAGAACGACGCACGGGACGACGAAAACGAAAGGCGAATCAGTCGCATTCCCGTGCGCGATGTTCAGGCTTGAATCACCATCAGCGCGGGCAGTTTCGACACGTCGGACGCTTCGTCGAGACGCCACAGCCGGTCCATGACGCGCCGAGTCTGCGCGGGGTGCCAATAGCGCCGCACGCATCTGCCGAACTTGGTTTCGAAATCCGCGCGCGTCATCGGGTGACGCGGGAAGCCCGGCAGGTCGTCGACCTCCTTCGAGAAACGGCGACCGTCGTCGGTGACCGCAGTCACGCGATTCGGTGCGTACTGCGGATAGCGTGCCGTCAGCTCGGGGGCTTCGACGACCGTGATCCGTTCGATCAGCGCGCGCAGCTTTGGATCGCGCAAGGCCGCTGGCGTGTAGCTCGCCGTCGTGATGTCGCCGTCGAGCATCGCGCGCGCGACGATGTACGGCAGGCTGTGGTCCGCGGTCTCGCTGGTCTCGGGCGCCCACTTCTGCCGATCCTTGCCGGCGGTGACGTAGCCGACGCGCGTCGTCGCGATCTCGATGCTTCGAATGCGCTCGACGTCGCCGATCTGCGACGCGACGTCGACGGCTGCGGGGATCGCCGTCTGCGTGAGCCCTTGGGCCGGGTAGTACTTCACGATGCAGTCGTTGATGCGAAAGCGCCCGCCGCGCCCGCCGAACCCGGCGGGATCGATCTCGAAGGCGCCCGAGATCTGCCGGAAGAAGCCCGCGTTGCCCTCGAAGATCGGCGAGGGTCCCGTCAAGCCGTCGCGTGCGAGGCTCGTCGCGAAGATCGCGTTGCGCGCGGCATCCGCGTCGGCGAGCGCCTTCCAGTTCGACAGCGCCTGGATACGCGTCTGGTTGAGCGCCATATGCCCGTTGATCGCGAGATTCACGGCCTGCACGAGTTGCGGCTTCGTCAGCCCCATCAGCCTGCCGGCGGCGAGCGCGACCGCCGGCAGGCTGTAGCACGTGTGGTCCCACCCGCGCGGGCTGATGGCGGCCGCGTCCATCAGGCGGCAGTTGATCTCGTAGGCGAGCGCGATCGAGAGGATCAGGTCGCGGCCGCTGCTGCGCTGCGCCTCGGCCACCGCAAGACACGGCGCGACGTTGTCGCTCGGATGGCCGGTCTCCTTGCCTGCGTACGCGTCGTTCAGGTCGTAGTAGCGCAGCGCGGCGCCGTTCGCGAATGCCGCGAGATCGGGGCTCGTGCGGCGCGTGGTGCCGACGATCGTCGACGGTCCGCCGGTGGCCGCGGCGGCGACCTGTCTCGCGATGCGGACCGGCACTTCGTCGTGCGCGGCGATCGCGCAGCCGAGCGCATCGAGGCAATGCGACTTGACGGTCTCGACGGTGGCCGCGTCCAGATCCGCGTAGCGAAGCGACGCGGCGTAGTCGGCGAGCTGGTGGGCAAGATTGTCGGGTGAGGCGGGCGGCATCGAGGTGCCGGGCATCGCGGGCACCGTTTGCGCGTGCACGCGGTAAGGCAAGGCGGCGGCAGTGGCAGCGGCGGCGCACGCGAAGGTCGACAAAAAGTGGCGTCGGTTCATGCTGAAGTACTCCGGAAAATGAACGAAAAGGCGAAATGCATGCCGGGCCGCGCTAGAACAGCTTGCGCATGCCGACCGCAAGGCCGAGCGAGCCACCGCGATTCGCGGCGAGCGAATAGTTGAGGAAGTGATAGTTGTCGTTGTCGAAATCGAGGGCGGCGCGCCATGCGTAGCCGCTGGTGACATAGAGCGTGGTCGCCTTCGACAGCGCATAGTTGAACTGCACGGTGACCTGCTTCGGATTGTCGGGATCCGGGGTGGGCTGGCCCTGCGCGGGGTTTTGCTTGCCGATGTCCTCGTAATAGAACGCACCGATGACCTGCAGGGCCGGCGTGATCTGGTAGCGCGTGCCGAGCCAGTAGAAGTTGAAGCGGGTGACGACGCCGGGCGTGGTGACGGTGCCGTTCGCATGAACGATCCCCGCGATGAACTGCGCGACACCCACCGTGTAGATCGCGGAGGCCGCATAGCGGCGGAAGTGCGTGTAATCGGCGGGCTGCGTGCCGTTGACGTTATCGTACGCAGCGGCGAACGACAGCGCCGCGCCGGTGTACTCGACGCCGATGCCGGACGCCGCGCCGCTGCGGAACGCCCCCGGCGTGCCGCCGAACACGTAATGCGCCTGGATCGCGACCGGCCCGATGTTCACGCGGTACTTCGCCATGTTGTTTTCGCGGAAGTTGACGCCGACGATCGCGCCGGCGGGCTCGTAGATCGTCGAGTAGGCGATGGTGGGCGAGTAGTGCTCCATCACGTCGAAGAGCGTCGTGTACTGGCGGCCGACGCGCAGCGTGCCCCAGGTGTCGTGTTGCAGCCCGACCCATGCGGAACGGTCGAAGCCGCCTGCACCCGAGCCGGTGCCGTTGTTGACGTTGATCGAGCTTTCCAGCCGGAATACGGCCTGCCAGCCGCCGCCGAGATTCTCCGTGCCCCTGAGGCCCCACCGCGAGCCGCTCTTGCCGCCCGAACCCATCCGCACGAGCGGCGCGGAGCCGCCGGGAACGGTCGACTGCTGGTGAGTGAGGTATTCGACATAGGCGTCCGCGACGCCGTACAGCGTCAGGCTGCTCTGTGCGTTCGCGGCGGCGGATGCCACGCCGAGCCCGCACATCGCGAGCAGTGTTCTGTTCATCGCTTGTCTCCTTGCTGCAATTGTTGTTGTGTTAGTTATGCGAATCGATCGTCTTGAATGACGCCGCTTCTGCGCCAGATCGCGCGGAGTCTGCCGGTGCGACGGACCGGTCAGCCTCGCGGCGGGAGGTCGCGGTGCCGGGCCAGCACGCGCCGGGCGCGCTCGACGACGGGCGCGTCGATCATTTTTCCGCCGATGCGCAGTGCGCCACGCCCTTCGGCGCGTGCGATCTCGTACGCATCGATCAATGTCCGCGCCGCCTGGGCCTCGTCGGCGGACGGTGCGAATGCGCGGTTCAGGCAGGGCACCTGCGCCGGATGGATGCAGGTCGCGCCTGCGAAACCCATCGCCTTCGAGCGTCGGGCCATCCGTTCGAACGCATCGAGGTCGTCGAGCGTGTCGGGGGTGCCGGCGAGGCCGAGCGGCAGCACGCCCGCCGCGCGTGCGGCGATCACCATCAGCTGCTTGGGGACATGGAGGACTTCCGGGCTCGCATCGCTTTCGCAGTGCAGCGCGAAATCGCCGCCGCCGAGCATCAGCGCCGCGATGCGCGCCGACGCGCGGGCAATGCGGGCGCGCGCGTCGAAAGCACCCGGTGTCTCGACCATCGCGATCACGCGGGTCGCGCCGTGCGCGATGCCGTGTTCGCTTTCCAGGTCACCGAGCAACGCGTCGATGGCTTCGAGGTGCGACGCGCCAAGCACCTTCGGTATCGCGACGCCGTCTGCCCGGGCGGCAACGGCGGCCCGCAGATCGGGCACCAGCAACTGCAGCGGCCCGTTGATGCGCACGAGCACGTCGCTCCCGGCCGCCTTCAGGCGCGGCACGGCCTCGGCCAGCGCGTTGCGGGCGAGATCCTTCCGGTCGTCGGGCACGCTGTCTTCGAGGTCCAGCAGCAGCACGTCGGCGCCGGCCGTGGCGGCTTTTTCGACGAAGCGCGGGACATGAGCCGGCACATACAGCAGCGAACGCCACGCCGGGTCGTCCTGAAGGAGAGGTTCCATGGTTTTCTATAAAATGAAAGTCACTTTCATTTTTATGTGAGGCGAACCGGATCGTCAAGATCGATGTTTACCCTTGAGATACGTGGGGATATTGGTGATGGCGATGAGCGGCTCTATCGACAGTCCCTGTTGACACGAAGCAAGCGATCGACAAAAATGAAAGTGACTTTCGTTTTTTATGGGGTCGACCGTCAGCACGAGACGACCCCGTTTCTCTTTGCGAGGTAGGTATGAATGCTCAGGCAGATGGCGGCGTGTCCGCCGTCAACCGCGCGCTGACGGCGCTGCTGGCGTTCGGCGATGCGCCGAACGGATTGATGCTTGCCCAGGTCAGCGACGCGACGGGGCTCAACATGAGCACGTTGCTGCGTCTGTTCGAATCGCTGGAAATGTTCCAGTTCGTCAAGCGCATGCCCGACGGCCGCTACGTGCTCGGGCCCGCCACCTTCCACCTCGGCATGATGTATCGCGAATCGTTTCAGTTGCGCGAGCACGCCGTGCCGTTGCTGACGCGGCTGTCCACCGAGACCGGCGAAACCTCGGCGTTCTACGTGCGGGACGGCGACGAGCGCGTGTGCCTGTTTCGCGCGTATGCGCAGCGCGCGGTGCACACCTATGTGCGTGAAGGCGACCGCTTCCCGCTCGACGTCGGCGCGGCCGGACGGATCCTGCTCGCGTTCTCGGGCACGCGCGGCGGCGATTACGACAAGGCGGCCGAGCAGGGCTACACGGTGTCGATCGCGGAACGCGATCCGGAGAGCGCCGCGATCGCGTGCCCGGTGTTCGGCGTGGGCCGCTCGCTCGCCGGCGCGATCTCGCTCGGCGTGCCGCGCTACCGCTTCAACAAGAAGGTGCTCGCCGATTACCTGCCGCGCGTGCAGGCCGCGGCGAGCGAGCTCACCCACACGCTGGGCGGCGATCTGCCGGCAGCGGGCAGCATGCCCGCGTCCATCAGCCCGCAGGGCGAATTGCACGAATAGCACGACTAATCGACAAGGAGATCGGGAATGTTCGAACCCGCAGCACAATCCGGAACCGACGGCGCGCGTCACGCGGCGCGCATCGGCCCGCTTCATGCCCGTCAATTCGACGCCGGCGCGCAGGGTCCGCTGGCAGGCGTCCGCGTGATCGACCTGTCGCGCCTGATGGCCGGCAACATGCTGAGCGTGCAGCTCGCGGATTTCGGCGCGGACGTCGTCAAGGTCGAGCCGGAGCAGGGCGATACGCTGCGTGCGGTCGGCGCCGGCGGCATCAGCACGAACTGGAAGGTGTACGGACGCAACAAACGCAGCGTGTGCGTCGACCTGCGCACGCCCGAAGGCATCGAGATCGTCCTCGCGCTGGTGCGCGAGGCAGACGTCTTCATCGAGAGCTTCAAGCCGGGCGTGCTCGAGCAGATGGGGCTCGGCCCCGACGTGCTGCTGGCGGTCCGGCCGAAGCTCGTGATCGCGCGCATCTCCGGATGGGGGCAGACCGGCCCGTACCGTCACAAGCCGGGCTTCGGCACGCTTGCGGAAGGCTATTCGGGTTTTGCGGCGATCAACGGCTTTGCCGATCGCGAGCCGGTGCTGCCGCCGATGTTCCTCGGCGACATGACGGCGGGCCTTTCCGGCGCGATTGCCGTGATGGTCGCGCTGTGGGCGCGCGACGCCAACGACGCACCGGGCCAGGTCATCGACGTGTCGCTGTTCGAGCCGCTGCTGTCGATCCTCGGGCCGTCCGCAGCCAACTACGCGCTGACCGGCACGATCAAGCCGCGCACCGGCAGCCGTTCGACCAACACGGCGCCGCGCAACGCGTACCGCACGCGCGACGGCAAGTGGCTGTGCCTGTCGAGCTCGACGCAGACGATGGCGGAACGCCTGTTCCGCGCGATCGGCCGGCCCGACCTCGTGGACGACCCGCGCTACCGCACCAACGTGCTGCGCGTGCAGCACGCGCAGGCGCTCGACGAGATCGTCGGCGGGTTCATCGCAGCGCGCGACCTCGACGAGAATCTCGCATTCTTCGAGGAAACGGGCGTCACGGCCGGCCCGATCCATGATGTTAGCCAGATCGTTAAGGACGACTACGTGATCGAGCGGGAGGCGCTGGTGAATCTGCCCGACGAAGACGTCGGCACGATTCCGATGCACAACATCGCGCCGCGCTTCTCGCACACGCCCGGTACGTTCCGGCGGCCCGCGCCGCGGCTCGGCGAGCACAACCGCGAGATCCTCGCCCCGTTGCTCGGCGAACGCGAATTCGCCCGGCTGACCGAACGCGGGGTGATCTGCCACGGATGACGGCCGATGCCGCGCACGAGCGGCGTGCAACACGGCCCGCGACAACCACAATCAAGGAGACTTCAACCATGAAACCGCGCTGGATACACCGGCCGCCCGGCTCGAACTGGGGAGACTTCGGCGCCGACGACCAGAAGGGCCGCCTCAACTGGATTACGCCGCAGAAGACGCTGGAGGGCGTGCGCGAAGTGCGTGAAGGGCGCGTGTTTTCGCTCAGCCTGCCGCTCGACGTGCCGCGCGGCGGCGGGCTCAACGCACGGCGGCGGCCGCCCGCGATCATGCCCGCGTTGCTGCACGACAGGCCGTACTTCGGCTACCGCGCCGACGAACAGGTCGAGCGCGCCACCGACGTCGTATGCGACGACGCGTTCTGCGTGCACTCGCAGTTCTCGACGCAATGGGATGCGCTGTCGCACGTCGGCGGGCTGTTCGACGCGGACGGCGACGGCGAAGCCGAGGCGGTGTTCTACAACGGCTACCGGATGGGCGAGCACGTGCGGGTGCCGGAGGCCGGCGCGCAAGTGGGCGGCGCGCATGCGCTCGGCATCGAGCACATGGCGTTGTGCGGCGTGCAGGGGCGGGGCGTGATGATCGACCTGCGCCATCATTTCGGCGATGCGCGCCGCAAGGTCGGTTACGCGGACCTGATGTCGGTCATGGCGGCGGACGGCGTCGTCGTCGAGCGCGGCGACATCGTGTGCCTGCATACCGGCTTTGCCGACCTGCTGCTCGATGCAGATGCAGATGCGGTGGCGCCGGCCAGCGGGACGGACGTGCATCGCGCCTGCTGCGTGCTCGATGGCGCCGATCCGCAACTGCTCGAATGGATCGACGTGTCCGGACTGGCGGCGCTGGTCGCGGACAACCACGCCGTCGAAGAGCGGCCGCAGCAGCCCGGTCCGCGCGCCGCACGCGGGCCGCTGATGCCGCTGCACGAGTTGTGCCTGTTCAAGCTCGGCATCCATCTCGGCGAATTGTGGCATCTCACGCCGCTCGCCCGCTGGCTGCGCGCTCACGCGCGCAACCGCTTCCTGCTGACCGCGCCGCCGCTGCATCTGCGCGGCCTCGTCGGTTCGCCGGTCAATCCGGTCGCGACCGTCTGAACCTGGCGCGACATCCCATTCTTTCCGGAGACAGCAGCATGTCCAATCCATACGCGCTTGCCGTGACGGCGCGCATTGACCGCCTGCCGCCGACGGCCAGCATCTGGGGCCTCGTGCTGATACTGAGCATCGGCGGGTTCTTCGAGGTCTACGACCTGTTCCAGATGACCTATCTGCCGGCCGGCCTCGTCCGCGACGGCATCTTTCATGTCGGCACGAAAGGTCTGTTCGGCCTGTCCGACCAGGCGACGCTCGGTGCGGCGACATTCGTCGGCCTGTTCATCGGCGAGATCGGCGTCGCACGCCTGGCCGACCGCTTCGGCCGGCGCGCGGTCTTCACCGGTTCGCTGCTGCTCTATACGGTGGCCAGCCTCGCGATGTGCGTGCAGGACACCGCGGCGGGCATCAACCTGTGCCGCCTGATCGCGGGCATCGGGGTGGGCGCCGAGCTGATCACGATCGGCGCGTTCCTCACGGAACTCGTGCCGAAGGGCATGCGCGGCCGCGCGTTCGCCGTGTGTTTCGCGATCGGCTATCTCGCGATGCCCGTGCTTGCGCTCGCGTCGTGGCTGCTCGTGCCGCGCGCGCCGCTCGGCATCTCCGGCTGGCGCTGGGTCATACTCGCGGGCGGCAGCGGCGCGGTGATCGTCTGGTGGCTGCAATCACGCCTGCCGGAGTCGCCGCGCTGGCTCGCGATGCGCGGCCGCACCGACGAGGCCGAAGCCGTGCTGCAGGCGATCGAGACGCGCGTCGAGCGCGAGTCCGGCCGGCCGTTGCCCGCGGTGCCGCATGGGGTCGCGCATGGGGTGCCGCTTGTGATGACCGCGGCGCCGGCCGAAGCGGGGAACGCGCGTGCGGCGTCGATATGGAATGCGCGCTATCGCGGCAGGACGCTGATGCTGATCGCGTTCAACGCGTGCCTGAGCATCGGCTTCTTCGGGTTCAGCCAGTGGCTGCCGAGCCTGCTGGCCGCCCGGGGCACGCCCGTCACGCAGAGCCTGCTGTATGCATTCCTGATTGCGTTCGCGTATCCGCTGTCGCCGTTCGTCGCGGGCTCGGTGTCCGATCGGATCGAGCGCAAGTGGCTGATCGTCGCGACGGCGTCCGGCGTCGCGCTGTTCGGCACGGCGTTCGCGCTGTCGTCGTCCGCCGCCGCCGTGATCGGGCTTGGCATCCTGATCACGTTCTGCAATACGACGCTCGCGAGCAATGCCACCGCGTATCAGGCGGAGATCTTTCCGACGGCGATCCGCAGCCGCGCGCTCGGCTTCGTGCATTCGTTCGGGCGGCTGACCGGCGTCGCGAGCAGCTACGTCGTCGCGCTGATCCTCGAGCATCTGGGCGTGCCGGCCGTGTTCGTGCTGATCGGCGCCAGCATGCTGGTTGTCGTGCTGTCGATCGGCGTGTTCGGTCCGCGCACCAATGACCGCTCGCTCGACGAGATCGCGGCGGCGGAGGCCGCGCCGCCGGGCGCGGGCGACGTGGCCGGCGCGCGCCGAGCGCGTGTGGGATAATGCCGCCTTTGCCCGGAGCGCAGCTCAAGAGGTTGTTCGCAAGGGCGTGTGTGGGGCCTTCAATCCCGTGGCCCGCTTCCTTTCTGCGATATTTCTTCAGCAACCACAATGCCCGCATACCGTTCCAAAACCTCCACCGCCGGCCGCAACATGGCGGGCGCGCGCTCGCTGTGGCGCGCCACCGGCATGAAAGACGAAGACTTTTCGAAGCCGATCATCGCGGTCGTCAACTCGTTCACCCAGTTCGTGCCCGGCCACGTGCACCTGAAGGACCTCGGCCAGCTCGTCGCACGCGAGATCGAAGCCGCGGGCGGCGTGGCCAAGGAATTCAACACCATCGCGGTCGATGACGGCATCGCGATGGGCCACGACGGCATGCTGTATTCGCTGCCGAGCCGCGACATCATCGCGGATTCCGTGGAGTACATGGTCAACGCGCACTGTGCCGACGCGATGGTGTGCATCTCCAACTGCGACAAGATCACCCCCGGGATGCTGATGGCTGCGATGCGCCTCGACATCCCGGTGATCTTCGTGTCCGGCGGCCCGATGGAAGCCGGCAAGACGCGCCTCGCGAATCCCGTCACCAAGACCGTCGAGCTCAAGAAGCTCGACCTCGTGGATGCGATGGTGATCGCGGCCGACAGCGCCTATTCCGACGCCGACGTGGCCGAGGTGGAACGCTCCGCGTGCCCGACCTGCGGGTCGTGCTCGGGCATGTTCACGGCCAACTCGATGAACTGCCTGACCGAGGCGCTGGGCCTGTCGCTGCCCGGCAACGGCACGGTGGTGGCCACGCACGCGGACCGCGAGCAGCTGTTCAAGCGCGCCGGCCGCCGGATCGTCGAACTGACGCGCGAGTACTACGAACAGGAAAACGCGCGCGTGCTGCCGCGCGCGGTGGGCTTCAAGGCGTTCGAGAACGCGATGACGCTGGACATCGCGATGGGCGGCTCGACCAACACGATCCTGCACCTGCTGGCGATCGCGCGCGAGGCGGGCATCGACTTCACGATGACCGACATCGACCGGCTGTCGCGCGTCGTGCCGCAGCTGTGCAAGGTGGCGCCGAACACCAACAAGTACCACATCGAGGACGTGCACCGCGCGGGCGGCATCATGGCGATCCTCGGCGAGCTGGACCGCGCGGGCAAGCTGCACACCGACGTGCCGACCGTGCATGCGCCCACGCTCAAGGACGCGCTCGATCAGTGGGACATCTCCCGCACGCAGGACGGCGCCGTCAGGACCTTCTACCTGGCCGGCCCGGCCGGCATTCCGACGCAGGTCGCGTTCAGCCAGGACACGCGCTGGCCGAGCCTGGACCTCGACCGCGCGGAAGGCTGCATCCGCTCGTACGAACACGCGTTCTCGAAGGAAGGCGGCCTCGCGGTGCTGACGGGCAACATCGCGCTCGACGGCTGCGTCGTGAAGACCGCCGGGGTGGACGAGAGCATCCTCGTGTTCGAGGGCACGGCCCACGTCACCGAATCGCAGGACGAGGCGGTGGAGAACATTCTCAACGACAAGGTCAAGGCCGGCGACGTGGTGATCGTTCGCTACGAAGGCCCGAAGGGCGGCCCGGGCATGCAGGAAATGCTGTACCCGACGAGCTACATCAAGTCGAAGGGCCTGGGCAAGGCCTGCGCACTGCTGACGGACGGCCGCTTCTCGGGCGGCACGTCGGGCCTGTCTATCGGCCACTGCTCGCCCGAGGCGGCGGCCGGTGGCGCGATCGGCCTCGTGCGCGACGGCGACAAGATCCGCATCGACATCCCGAACCGCACGATCGACGTGCTGGTGTCCGACGAGGAACTGGCGCGCCGCCGCGAAGAGCAGAACGCGAACGGGTGGAAGCCCGCGAAGCCGCGTCCGCGCAAGGTGTCCGCGGCCCTCAAGGCGTACGCGAAGCTGGTCATGTCGGCCGACAAGGGCGCAGTGCGCGACCTGTCGCTGCTCGACGACTGACTCTGCAGCGGGCCGCGTGCCCGTCTGCCGCGAAGCCGCTCATCCGGAGCGGCTTTTTTTTTGTGGAGGGCGTCGCGGATTTCCGTGGATGTCGCTGACCGAGCCGGAACTGGCGCTCGGCGTGTCCTCCAACAAACCATTATCAGCCGGGGCGAGCCGCCGGCCGAATTCGCTCGCCTCCAGGCCAACCGGGACCTGGCCCTGCTTGGCTGGGACGAATTGCGCATGACCCAGGCGGAGACCGAGGCCATCGTTGGCGGTCACAAAAAGTCGGCCACCGCGGAGGAGGTGTCGGACACGGCGAGGGCACTGGCCCAGCCTGAACACGTTCTGTCGCGGCGTTCCTGGACTGACTTGCCTGCTTGGCGCTCGCTATCCGTCAGTCCGCTGCGTGCGGGTGGAAATACTCGATGTCCTCCACCCGGACAGGGTCCTTCGCTAAGCCCAAACGCTCAGCGGGGGTCTTCCCGACCTTACTGGACTTAGGCAGGAGCAGTAGTTCCCATAGGGGGACTTCAAGAAACGAATTGCTAGGCTACACAAGTGTGTCCCATGCGTGATTTGCTGCGAGTCCAGGCCGGTCCGACGGGGCGCCATTTCGGCCATCGAGCGGAAAATCGGCGTGCGTTCCGCGATGCAACCGCAGACCAGAGAGAAGCGAGGAACACCATGTTGAAGGCTTTCTTCATATTGCTTGGATTCCTGTGTGCCGGAGAATCGTTCGCGTCGGGATCGGCAGAAGCTGAGCCGGAACCCGTGCGTGGGGCATACGCGTCGATGTTGATTGCACAGCTCGACGGGCATGATGGCCCGGTCAATTCCGCCGCCTTCAGCCCGGACGGTCGGCGAGTGGTCACCGCGTCCGATGACAGGACCGCGCGGATCTGGGACGCGTCGACCGGCAAGGAAATCGCGAAGCTCACCGGTCATCTGGGCAAGGTCGTGTCCGCCGCCTTCAGCCCGGACGGTCAGCGGGTCGTGACTGCGTCCAATGACCAGACCGCGCGGGTGTGGGACGCGGCGACCGGCAAGCAGATCTCACAGCTCATCGGGCATCGTGGCGAGGTTTTCTCCGCCGCCTTCAGCCCGGACGGTCAGCGCGTGGTGACCGCGTCCGATGACAGGACCGCGCGGATCTGGGACGCGACGACCGGCAACGCGATCGCGCAGTTCACCGGACACAAGTGGGCGGTTTTCTCCGCCGCCTTCAGCCCGGACGGCCGGCGGGTGGTGACTGCATCCGCGGACCGTACCGCGCGGGTGTGGGACGCGGTGACCGGCCAGCCAATCGCGCAGCTCAACGGACACGGGCAAGCGGTTATCTGCGCCGCCTTCAGCCCGGACGGTCAACGCGTGGTGACCGCGTCCTTCGACCGGACCGCGCGGATCTGGGACGCGACGACCGGCAACGCGATCGCGCAGTTCACCGGACACAAGTGGGCGGTTTTCTCCGCCGCCTTCAGCCCGGACGGTCAGCGGGTGGTCACCGCGTCCGTTGACCCGATCGTGCGGGTGTGGGACGCGGCGACCGGCAAGGAGGTCGCGCAGCTCAACGGGCATCAGAGCAGCGTTCGCTCCGCCGCATTCAGCGCGGACGGTCAGCGGGTGGTGACCGCATCGTATGACCGAACCGCGCGGGTGTGGGACGCGACGACCGGCAAGGAGGTCGCGCAGCTCGACGGGCATCGGGACACGGTTTTCTCCGCCGCCTTCAGCGCGGACGGTCAGCGGGTGGTGACCGCATCCTATGACCGCACCGCGCGGGTGTGGGATGCGGTGATCGGCAAGTGATCGCGCTGCTCACCGGGGCCATCCGCAGGCGCCGGGGGCGCCGGTCCGCCGCGCGTTGCGCGTCAGGCGAGCAGATCCTCGTAGAACGCGCCGAACGGACGGGTCGGATGCGCGATCTGGATCTCGAGGATCCACAGCCCGGCGTCGGGGCACGCGTCGAAATCGCCGAGGTCGCCGGCCTTGTAGATCGCATGCGGAAAGTCCGACACGCGATGGCCCTTGATGTCCACGTTGAGGCGCCAGCCGAGCTCGGCGGCGCGCTGCCCGGCATACGCGTAGAGGGCGGTGCCTGCCGCGCCGGTCGTCTGCCAGCGCTGCTTCACGTCGTCGAACAGCGTTCGCGCGGCCTCCGCGCAGGCCTGCATTTCCGCATCGTCGCCGACGACGAACGTCGCGCCCGCGTCGCCCTCGTGCGCATCCCACACCACGCCGAGATCGATGAAATAGATGTCGTTGTCACGCAGGCACGGATCGCCGTCCGGACGCTGCTTGAAGGTCTTCAGCGTGTTGTCCCCGAAGCGGACGATGACCGGGTGCCAGATGCGGTCCATCCCGAGCTCCTTCATCACGGTCGTGCAGTGCGCGGCCGCTTCCGATTCCCGCATGCCCGGCTTGATCGCCCCGGCGACGATATTGATGACTTCCCACGTGCGGTCGCGGGCCGCCAGCATCTGCTCCAGCACGAACCTGCTTCCGACTGCCTGTTTCAACTCGGTGCTCACGCGTGTTGCTCCTGTCTCGTTATATCCGTATGAATATAGCGAGGGGTGGGCGGATTGTCCACGCATCTGCGGGCGCGGCGGCGCGCTGCCGCCATGTCGTTCATCGCGTGGGTTCCGTTCTCCATCCGCGTGTATCGGCATCGCGCCGCCGGTTCCTCACGCCCAGCCATACGATCGCGATCGCGGCGGCCGCGAGCCACGGCAGCAGCAGGCCATTGAGCGTCTGCCACCCGAACGTCTTGAGCAGTCCGCCGGTGCTGAACGAGCAGGTCACGCCGACGGCAAAGATCGTCATGTCGTTCGTCGCCTGCGCGCGGCTTTTCTCGGCCGGGCTGTAGGTCGTAGTCAGCAGCGTCGTGCCGCCGATGAAGAGGAAGTTCCAGCCGACGCCGAGCAGCACGAGCGCACCCGCGAATGAACCGAAGCCCACGCCGCTCCACGTCGTCAGCACGTGGCCCGTCAGCAGCGCGACGCCCGCGAGCATGATGCGCAGCGCGCCGAAGCGCGCGACCAGCGAACCCGTGAAGAACGACGGCAGGAACATGCCGAGCACGTGGAGCTGGATCACAGTCGCGGCCACCGACAGTGCGTGGTGGTGGTGAACCATTGCGATCGGCGTGGCCGTCATCGCGAGGATCATCACGCCGTAGCCGGTCACCGCGCCGAACAGCGCGACGAGATAGGCCGGCTGCATGACGATGCGTGCCCACGGTCGCCCGCTTCTCGTGTCGACGTGGTCTGCCTTCGCGTTGGGCATGTGCAGGCAACTCAGCACGCCGACCGCGATCAGCGACACGACGGACAGGATCAGGAACGAGCCGACGTACAGCGGCTGCAGCAGCGGCCCGCCCAAGCGGGCGAGAGAAGGGCCGAGCAGCGCGGCGACGATGCCGCCGCCCAGCACGAGCGAGATTGCACGGGCGCGGAAAGCGTCGTCGGCGACCTCGCTGGCCGCGAAGCGATAGAACTGCGCGAACGACTGGTAGGCGCCGACCAGAAACGTGCCGAGCGCAAGGACGGGCAGCGAGCCCATCCATGTACCCAGCGCTGCGACGAGACCGCCCATCACGCCCAGCAGCGCGCCGAGCACGAAGCCGGCGCGGCGGCCGGCCCTGGCCATCCACGCGGACGCCGGAAACATCGTCGCGGCGGTGCCGAGGAACATGGCCGCGATCGGCGCGGTCGCCAGTTCGGGGCGGCCCGCGATCTGGCTGCCGGCCAGACCGCCGACCGTCATCACCAGCACGGAAGCGGTCTGGATCAGCGCTTGCGCGGTAGCAAGAATGAACACCTGACGGTGCATCGGTTGGCCGAACATGGGGGCAATCCTTTCGTGAATGGCGGCGCGGCGCGAGCACACCGATGCCGGGACCGGGACGAAAGACGGGGATGTAGCGCCGGCGTCTTCGACCGGAGAATGCTCTCGAGTATGGGGAACGTGCCACTATTATTCAAACGAATAAATTTGCCGTTCATCCGCAATATTTTTAATGATTGATTGGCGTCGGCTGGCGTGTGCAAGCGGGCTGCGGCGCACGAAACGAAGTGCGGCGCCGACTACGCGGCAGCGCTAGAATCCATTACCTCGATCACCGCATTCACGCGCCGACCGCGATTTTTCTCATGGACCGCATTCCGATCGACGTTCGCCATCTCCAGACGCTGATGGCGCTGCGCGACAGCGGCAGCGTGTCGCGCGCGGCAACCTGGCTGCGCCTCACGCAAGGTGCGCTGTCGCATCACATCAAGGCCCTCGAAGACTTCTACGGCGTGCCGCTGTTCGTCCGCAAATCGTCCCCCGTCGTTTTCACGCCCGCTGGCAAGCGGCTGCTCGAGGCGGCCGACCAGGTGCTGCCGATCCTGAACCAGACCGCGCGCGATCTGCATCGGATGGCGGAAGGGGCGTTGGGGACGCTGCGGATCGCGATCGAGTGCCATACCTGCTTCGACTGGCTGATGCCCGCGGTCGACGCATTCAGGGCCCGATGGCCCGAGGTGGATGTGGATCTCGTTTCCGGGTATCAATCCGATCCAATCGGGCTGTTGCATCAGGACAAGGCGGATCTCGCGATCGTGTCGTGCAACGAGGGCGAGGAGGCGGTCCATTACCAGCCGCTGTTCCGGTTTCCGCTGGTCGCACTCGTTGCCAACGGGCATCCGCTCGCCAGGAAGGCGTACCTCGAAGCCGAAGACTTTCGCGCGGAGACGCTGATTACCTATCCGCTGGCCGACGACGTACTCGATATTTTCCAGCAGCTACTCAAGCCGGCCGGCATCTACCCGTCACGCCGGACGACGGAGCTGACCGTCGCGATCCTGATGCTCGTGGCAAGCCGGCGCGGTATTGCAGTGTTGCCGCGGTGGGCCGTCAATTCCTATCTCGAGCGGCAATATGTGACCGCCCGGCCGATCACGCCGGCGGGCCTGACCGCTGAACTGTGGTCGGCAACGCTGCCGCAGAGCATCGGCAAACCCTTCATCGCGGAATTCATCCGGTTGATGCGCGAAACGAGTGTCGCGACGCTGCCGGATGTCGAACTTTTCGGGTAGCGTAAGATCCGGACCCGCGTTGCAACGTTGACCGGCACACGACAGCCGGTCTGGCACCTTACCAACAGTCCACGAATATATGAGTTCGAGATTCAACGCGATCATCGTCGCCCTGACCGCCGCCGCGCTGTTCGGCGCCGCCACGCCATTCGCGAAAGCGCTGCTTGGCGCGATGTCGCCGTTCATGGTGGCCGGCCTGTTCTACCTCGGCAGCGGGACCGGCCTGGGGATCGGCATCGTCATTCGCCGGCTGCGCCGGCCTGCCGGACAGACCGGCACCGAGCATTCGCTGAAGCGATCGGAAATCCCGTGGCTGGCGGGCGCGATCGCTGCGGGCGGCGTCGCCGGGCCTGCGCTGCTGATGCTCGGACTCGCGAGCACGCCTGCTGCCACGAGCGCGCTGCTGCTCAATCTCGAGGGCGTGCTGACGGCCGTGATCGCGTGGATGGTGTTCCGGGAGAACGTCGACACGCAGGTGTTTCTCGGCATGGTGGCGATCGTCGCGGGCGGCGTGCTGCTGTCGTGGACGCCCGGCGAAGCGCGCGTGCCCGTGGGCGCGTTGCTGATCGCCGGCGCGTGCCTGTGCTGGGCGATCGACAACAACCTCACGCGCAAGGTGTCGGCCAACGACGCGATGGTCATCGCGTGCCTGAAAGGCCTGATTGCCGGTCCCGTCAACATCGCGATCGCGCTGGCGGCCGGCGCGACGCTGCCGCCGCTGACGGCAACCGCCGCCGCGATGCTGACGGGGCTCGGCGGCTACGGGATCAGTCTTGTGCTGTTCGTCGTCGCGCTGCGCCATCTCGGCACGGCGCGCACGGGTGCCTATTTTTCCGTCGCGCCGCTGTTCGGCGTCGCGCTGTCGCTGCTGATCTGGCCGGAGCTGCCGGCCGTCACGTTCTGGATCGCCGCGGCGCTGATGGCGCTCGGAATCTGGCTGCATGTGCGCGAGCGGCACGAGCATGAACACACGCACGACGCGCTCGAGCATACGCATCGTCACAGTCACGACGAGCATCACCAGCACGAGCACGATTTCCCGTACGACGGTGTCGAGCCGCACTCGCATCCGCACGTGCATCTGCCGATCACGCATTCGCATGCGCATTTCCCGGATATCCATCATCGGCATCGGCATTGATCGATTGCGCTGATGGTGTCCTGGCCCGGGGCGGCGCGTTCGTTGCGGGCTATCGCACGGTCGACGGGATATAGCCGAAGCGTTCCTGGAACCGTTCGGTAAAGCGCGCCCGGGATTTGTAGCCGGACGCCTCCGCAATGCGTGCGATACCCCACGCGGTGGTCTGGACGAGCATCATCGCGTGGTGCATGCGGACATCGATCAACAGGTCTTCGAATCGCGCATGTTCGCCGGCGAGACGCCGCCGCAGCGTGGCCGCGCTCATCGCCAGTTCCTTGCCGGCTGTCTGCGCGGTCCAGTGGCGCGCGGGCTCGTCGCCGATCAGCGCGCGAAGCCGTCCCGACGTGCTGTCCAGATCGACGCGGCCAAACACGTGCCCGCGTTCGGCGAGTGCCAGAAGCAAGTCCAGCAGCCGGCATCGAAGCCGCTCGTCGCTGATGGCACTGTCCTCCACGCTTTCGATGACATGACGCAGCGTCGCCGCGAGATCGCGGTCGAGCGGCACCCCGCGAAACGGCGCTGCTGGTGGCGCGTCGTTTCTTGCGGTCGGATAGGCGCGGTGAAAGCTGTCCAGCAGCACGGCCGAGAAAGTCAGGAAGATCGAGCGGAAACGTTGCTCGGTGCCGCCGGGCGTTTTCAGCAGATCCGCGCGGGTATCGGGCTCCACCAATACCAGTGATTCAGGTGTACTCATCGACATTCGATGCGTGCCGTCATCGAGATCGAGCTGGCCGGATACGATCAGCAGCGCCGTCGCCTCGTGAAACATGAACCGCGGCGTGCGTTGCGGTTGCTTCAGGGAAGGCTGCGCGAGCCCGCACAACGCGCGTCTCAGCAGCGGCGCGCCGGACGGCGATCGCCAGGATGACGGATCCGCATTCGATCGTGCGGTTGCGGGCTCCGTCGCGGCAGTGGCAGAAGGTATCCAGGCCATGCTCGAATCGCTCGCGAATGGGCCGCTCAGCCGATCACGACGTCGGGATTCAGGCTATAGAGGCCGGTCAGGCTCGCCTGACCGAGCACTTGCGCGTTGGCAAGGGCCGCCCGGACGTTCGCGCCGGTCAGCGGACCCGCGACTGCCAGGGTCGGGGTCGCGAGTGCATGGACGGTGAACACGTAATGGTGGACGAGCGTATCGTTCCACGGCGGGCACGGGCCGTCGTAGCCGTAGTAATCCCCCTTCATCTGTTCGTCGCCGGCGAACCACCCGGTGTAGTCGTTGATGCCGTGACGGTGGCCACCGGGGGCGTCCGGCCCCGGCTTGCCGTGCGGCGTGACGCCGTCCGAATGCGAGCCCGCCGCGATTTCGGTGGTATCGGCCGGGATGTCGAGCAGCAGCCAGTGGAAGAAGTCGACGCGGGGCAGCGACGCAGGCACGACGCGGCCTTCCTGGTTCACGTCGTCGCCGCGGCTCGGTACGTCCGGGTCATGGCAGACGACGACGAACGATTGCGTGCCTGCGGGCACGTCGCTCCACGCGAGGTGCGGATTGCGGTTTGCCGACAGCGCGACATGGGCTGCCGCATCGGGTACGGCGAACGCGAATTCGCCCGGAATCGCCTTGCCGTTCTGGAAGCTCCGGCTGGTGAGTTTCATATGAAGTTTGTCCAATGGGGAAATCGGGGCGTCGCGTGTGCAGCGACGTGCGACACCCGCATTGTAGGGACTTGGAGTCGGTCGATGATCTCTCAAGCGATCAAACGTGTCACATATCCAATCAATTTGATTGGTAAAGGATCATTCGCCGGGTTTCGGGCATAAAGTACCCTGGCGATGCCGAGCGGGCATCGCCGCGGCGATGGCGTCGGCGACCGGCCGTCGCGCGCGAGGCCTGGAGACAGTCGCTGGCAGGACGGGCGAGACATTGAAGCTTGATCCCCTTTCGTTGAAGTTGTTCGTGCGCGTCGTGGAGACCGGCACGATCGCAAGCGTGGCGACGCACGAGCATATTGCGGCGGCGGCGGTGAGCCGGCGGCTCAGCGAGCTCGAGCATGCGGTCGGCGCGCAACTGCTCGTGCGCACCAACAAGGGCATGACGCCAACGGCGGCCGGCGCGAATCTCGCCGTGCTGGCGCGCGACCTGCTGGACAGCATCGACGATATCGCGGTCCGCATGGGCGAGTTTTCGGACGGGCGCCGCGGGCTCGTTCGCGTGCTCGTGAATATTTCAGCGGTATCGACGTTCCTGCCGCCGCTCATCCGATCCTTCACGACGAACCACCCCGGCGTGAATCTGCAATTGCTGGAACGCGAAAGCCTCGCGATCACGGAAGGCGTGGCCGCGAATGTCGCCGACATCGGCATCTTCACCAGCTTGCCGTATAGCGCCGATATCGAGGTCTATCCGTTCCGCCGGGACCGATTGAAGGTGCTGGTCGCACACGATCATCCGCTGGCCGCTCGCGGATCCGTGTCATTTGCCGACACGCTGGATTACGAGCACGTCGTGCTGCGCAGCGGCACGCATTTGCGGTTGCAGATGCTGACGGCAGCGGGGCGACTGGGAAAGTCGCTGCGTTCCCGCGTCGAGGTCGCATCCTATGACGCGCTGTGCCGGATGGTCGAATGCGGCGTCGGAATCGGCGTCCTGCCCGCCGGCATTGCCGAGAACTATCTGCTGTCCGGCGCGCACGTTCTCGATCTCGACGAGCCATGGGCAGACCGGGAACTGTCGATCTGCGTGCGTCGCGTCGATGCGCTGTCGCCGTCCGCGCGGCTTTTCTTCGACCATCTGCGCGCAAGCGGTTGAGCCTGCGAGGCCTGCTGTCGCAAACCTTGAAGGGCGATCGCAATCGGGGGCGCCTCGGTATCGATCGTCAACGCTGCGTGCAGGAGATTTGGTTCGTGGTCCTGATGTTGGCGCGGGGTGATCAGTTCCGACCGCATCGCTGCGCTTTCCTCCGGTCATCCGATCGGTTGCGATCCGCCATTCCGCTTTGACGTCGCGCCCTGCGACACACCGCTCGTAATCCCCGCCCTATCGATCTGCTGCCGTTGCCCGGATGGGCCGCCACCGTCTGCGCGTTTCTTCTGCGTCGACGCTCTGCGCCCGTGCCCCCGAGCCTGCCAGCCCCGTCATCGCATTTCGCGATGACGGGCTCGCGAATGGTCGATGTACACGGACCGATGCGGCTTCTACGCTACACCGACTGACTCCCCGTTCACCGACGCGGGAGCGTATCGACGACATGCCCGGCAACTCCGCGGTACGACCGCAAACCGACCGGGCCCGGAGACAGGCCATGAAAATCAATGGAGCAATGGAGACCATGCAACCTTCGGCGGTGATCCCGCACGGATCGACTTCGCGCTTTCTTCGTTACACCACGCTGGGCGGGGCATGGGGCGCATGGCTGTTCGACGCCGTCGACGCGTCGATCTTCAGCTTCGTCATCCTGTCCGTCGCGCATTCGTTTTCGGCGTCGCTGTCGAGCGTCGTGTCGATCGCCGCGTGGTTCCTTCTGGCGACTGGTATCGGCGGATTCCTGCTCGGCAACCTCGCCGACCGGATCGGCCGGAAGACGACCCTGCTCGTGTCGGTGCTGACGTACGCGACCGGCACGTTGATGTGCGGCTTCGCACGCGACGTGCCGGAACTCGCGCTGTGCCGCTTCGCCGTCGGGATCGGCGTGGGCGGACTGTGGTCGGCCGCGGTCGCACTCGTCGGCGAAGTATGGCCGGCGTCGGGGCGCGCGCGGGCGATGGCGCTGATGCAGACGGGATGGTCCGCAGGCAGCCTGCTGTCCGCCGTGTTCGCGTGGACGCTGCTCGATCCGGCCGATCCGTCGTCGTGGCGGCATCTGTTCATCGCTGCGGCGATTCCGGCCTATTGCATCGCGTTCGTGATCTTCGCGTTCGTCAAGGAGTCGCCGGTGTGGCTCGCGAACCGCAGCTACCTTCGCGCGAATGCCGGCAGGAGCGGACTGCTGCAGATCTTTCAACCGGGCCTGCGCAGGACGACGCTGCTCGCGCTGTCCATTTCGATGCTGGGCATGTACGGCTACTGGATCATCATGACGTTCACGCCGACCTACCTGCAAAGCGTGCTGCAGGTGCGGATCGACGAGGCGCCCGTGTTCCTCGTATGGACCGGCATCGGTGCGACGGCCGGCTATCTGCTGTTCGGCGTGCTGGCGGAGCGGATCGGTCGCCGCCAGGCCTTCGCGCTGTTCTTCACCGGCATCGCGGTCGCCATTCCGCTGTTCGCTTACGGCGCGCGTGCCATTCCGCTGCAGGACGGCCGGCTCGCGTGGACCGCCGGCAACATCGCGATGCTCGGGGGCCTGTCCGCGGTGCTCGGCTTCTTTACCGGCTACTTCAGCGGTTTCGGCGCCTGGTATGCGGAACTCTTTCCGACCAGCCTGCGTTCGACGGCGGCGGGCTTCTGCTTCAACTTCGGCCGGGTCGGCGCGATCGTCGGCATCAAGCTGGTCCCCGCGTTGATCTCGGTGATCGGCTTCACGCAGACCTACTGCCTGGCCTCGCTCACCTATGTCGCCGCCGCCGTTCTCGTCTTCGCGCTGAAGGAAACGCGCGGTGCGGAACTGACGAGCGGCAACTGACCCGGTCCTTTCCTTCTTTCTTTCACCAATCGGTCTCATCATGAAGAACTATCGCATCGGCCAGATCGTGCCGAGCTCCAACACGACGATGGAAACGGAAATTCCCGCGATGCTCAATGCGCGGCAGGCAGTGTTTCCCGACGAACGCTTCACCTTCCATTCGGCCCGCATGCGCATGATGCATGTGACGCCGGAAGCGTTGAAGAAGATGGACGTGCAGAGCGACCGCTGCGCGCAAGAGCTCAGCGACGCGCGTTGCGACGTGCTGGCCTACGCGTGCCTCGTTGCGATCATGTGCCAGGGGCCCGGCTATCACCGGCTGTCGGAGCAGCGCCTGGGCCAGGTGACCGAGGACAACCATGCCCGCACGCCGATCGTCAGTTCCGCCGGCGCGCTGTGCGACGGCATCAAGGCGATGGGCGTCGGCAAGGTCGCGATCCTGACGCCGTACATGAAGCCCCTCACGCAACAGGTTGCGGACTATATCGAGAGCGAGGATATCGAAGTGACCGATTCGCTCAGCCTGGAAGTGTCCGACAATCTCGAGGTCGGGCGCCTCGATCCGATGAACCTGCTCGACCACGTGAAGCGTCTCGACGTGAGCGGAGCGGATGCGGTCGTGCTGTCGGCCTGCGTGCAGATGCCGTCCTTGCCGGCGATTCAGGCGGTCGAGGACCGATTGGGCAAGCCGGTGCTGTCCGCGTCGGTTGCGACGGTGTACCGGATTCTCAAGACGCTCGACCTCCGGCCCCAGGTGCCGAACGCAGGGCATCTGTTGTCCGGCCGGTTCTGATGTGCGATGCTGCCCGCGTCAGGGCCGCATTCGATTGAATGCGGTGCTGCGGCCTGGCCTGTCGCGGCTCTCGTGGATTTTGTGGATCTTGTGGAGGAAGACATGTCCAGCTCGTCTCTTGTCCGCGTCGCCATTCTCGACGACTACCAGAACGTCGCGCTCGACGTGGCCGACTGGTCTCCGCTGAAGAACCGCGCGGAAATCACGGTCTTCAACGACCATGTGGCGGACACCGAGCATCTCGTCGAACGCCTGACGCCATTCGACGTGGTTTGCGTGATGCGCGAGCGAACGCCACTCACGCGTTCGATCATCGAGCGCCTGCCCGATCTCAAGCTGATCGCGTCGACGGGCCCGGCCAACGCGTCGATCGACATGGACGCGGCGGCCGAGCGCGGGATCAAGGTCGTTCACACGGGCTATTCGTCCACACCGACCATCGAATTCGCATGGGCGATGATCCTGGCCATGGCCCGCAATATCCCCGTCGAGAATCGATCCCTGCGTGACGGCGGCTGGCAGCGCAGGCTCGGCACGCAACTGGCCGGCAAGACGCTCGGCCTTCTGGGGCTGGGTCATATCGGTTCGGCGGTCGGCGTGATCGGCCGTGCTTTCAGGATGAACGTGATTGCGTGGAGCCAGAACCTGACGGCCGAGCGCGCGGAATCGAAAGGCGTGCAGCGGGTCGACAAGGACACGCTGTTCTCGACGTCCGACTTTTTGTCGATCCACGTCCAGTTGAGCGAACGCACGCGCGGTCTGGTCGGCGCAGCCGAGCTTGCACAAATGAAACCCGCGAGCCGCATCGTCAATACGTCGCGCGGCCCGATCGTCGATACGGCCGCGCTGCTCGCCGCGCTGAAGAGCGGACAGATCGCAGGGGCGGCGATCGATGTGTACGATGTCGAACCGCTCGAGCTGACGCACCCGTTGCGCTCGCTGGACAACGTGCTCGCCACGCCGCATATCGGCTATGTGACACGTGAGCTGTACGAGACGTTTTACGGCGATACCGTGCGCAATATTGTCGATTGGCTTGATCAGCGTCAGGTGGCGCAATGACAACCAACGTGAGTCCCGACGGCAGCACGAATGACGGGACCGGCGGCACGTCCGCGCAGCGCATCGGTTCGCAGCTTCCGGCAATCGCGCCGGCGCGAACCGCGCTCGTCGTCATGCATTACCAGACCGACATACTCGGACTCTTTCCATCGGTCGCGCCGGCCTTGCTCGCCAATACGCGGAAGCTCTGCGACGCGGCGCGGGCCAAAGGCGTCAGCGTCTATTTCGCCAACCTCCGGTTCAGTCCCGGCTATCCGGAAGTCAGCCCATTGAACAAGAACGGGCAAGGAATCAAGCAACTCGGCCTCTTCGTCGACGACCGGACCTCGCCGGAGTTGGGCAAGCAGGCCAACGAACCGCTGATCATCGCGCATCGCGCCAGCGTGTTCTTCGGCACCGATCTGGAGGTGCGGCTGTCCGCACAAGGTATCGATTCGCTGATCATGGTCGGCATTGCGTCGACCGGTGTCGTGCTGTCGTCGGTCGCGTATGCGAGCGACGCGGACTTCCGCCTGTACACGGTCAAGGATTGCTGCTACGACCCGGATCAGGTGGTACACGAACATCTGTTCTCTACCGCATTCGATTCGCGGACAACGGTGCTGTCGCTGGCGGAGGCGTTGTTGCTGCTCGCCGATGCGGTTTGAGGCGATTGCGCAGATCGATGAATTCAGCCGTCGATTGACGGAAAACGATAAATAAAACTGCCGTGAGTCCATTAACATGGGCGAACGGGCTGGAGGCTGCGGCACCACGGAATTCGCTGGCGGAACGTCAAGTGCTTGGACACCTGAGGAGAAACAGCATGCGAGTCGTCGTGTTGGGGAGCGGTGTTGTGGGTGTGACGTGCGCCTACTATCTTGCACGCGCAGGTCACGAGGTGACCGTCATCGATCGCGAGTCGGGTCCTGCGCTCGAAACCAGCTTTGCGAACGCTGGCCAGATTTCTCCCGGCTATGCCGCGCCATGGGCTGCACCGGGCGTGCCGCTCAAAGCGGTCAAGTGGATGTTCCAGAAGCATGCCCCCCTTGCGATCCGGCCCGATGATGCAGACAAGCAATTCCAGCTGCAATGGATGTGGCAGATGCTGCAGAACTGCACGGCTGAGCGCTATGCGGTGAACAAAGGCCGCATGGTTCGGCTGGCCGAGTACAGTCGCGACTGCTTGCAGACGCTGCGCGCCGACACCGGGATCGAGTACGAAGGCCGCACCGGCGGGACGCTCCAGGTGTTTCGGACCCAGCAGCAGCTCGAAGGCGCCGCGAAGGACATCGCCGTGCTGAAGGAGGCGAACGTCGCCTATGAGCTGTTGATGCCGGCGGATCTCGCGCGGGTTGAACCCGCACTTGCGGCGACGTCGCACAAGCTGACCGGCGGGCTGCGCCTGCCCGGAGACGAAACCGGCGACTGCCAGCTCTTCACGACACGCCTTGCGGCGCTTGCAGAACAGCTCGGCGTGACGTTCCGCTACAACACCGTCATCGATAGCCTGGTCGTCGAAGGTGGCCGAGTCGTCGGTGCGCTGCATGGCAGCAAGCTCGTGCATGCAGACGCATTCGTTGTTGCGTTCGGTTCGTATTCGACGAAATTCCTGTCGGGCGTCGTGAAGATTCCCGTCTATCCGCTCAAGGGGTACTCGATCACCGCGCCGATCGCGAACGAAGCCGCCGCGCCGGTGTCGACCGTGCTCGACGAGACGTACAAGATCGCCATCACGCGATTCGAGAAGCGCATCCGTGTCGGTGGCATGGCGGAAATCGTCGGCTTCGACAAAGAGCTGCGTGTGGCGCGTCGCGAGACGCTCGAGATGTGTGTCAACGATCTGTTTCCGGGCGGTGGCGACACGTCGAAGGCGACGTTCTGGACCGGACTTCGCCCGATGACGCCGGACGGTACGCCGATCGTCGGCCGGACGGGCCTGCCGAATCTGTTCCTCAATACCGGGCACGGCACGCTCGGCTGGACGATGTCTTGCGGCTCCGGACAGTTGCTCGCCGACCTGATCTCGGGCAAGAAGCCGGCGATCCAGCATGACGATCTCAACGTGTTCCGATACGCGGATGAGCCTGCGCCACCGGCTGACTTCGAATTGAACTGAACGGGATATCGGAGGCAGTGGACCGCAACAAGGGGGAGACGGAGCGGAAGGTGCGATTGCCGGACCCGACAGGGTCCGACCTGAAGGTCGACAGGACTCACGACGCCCGCAACTCACGGACCCCCTTGCCTAGCCGCCGCCGCAGCAGCGTGCGCAAAGTGACGCCGTCCGCGTAGCCGACCTGCTCGGCGATGCGCTCCACGCTGTCCTTGCTCGTCTTCAGCAGGTGAACGGCGCGCTCGACCCGCAGGTCCTGGATGTACTCGACGGGTGTTTTGCCGAGCACTTCATTCAGGCGTCGCGTCAATGTCCGCGTGCTCGTCGCCAGTGCGTCCGCGGCGTCGTCGAGTGCGATGGCCGTGTCGAGGTGTTCGCGCACCCAGCGGTCGAAACGCTCGACGAGCGGGTCCGAATGGGCCAGGTGATCGGAGATCGCAAAGGCGGACTGCGACGGCCGCGAATCGAATACGAGGTACTTGGCCACGAGCCCCGCAAGCTCAGGGCTGTTGTTGCGGATCAGCCAGAGCGCAAGGTCGAGATGGCTCAGGGCGGCCCCTGCCGTCACCGTGCTGCCGCTGGGAACGACGATGCGATGCGCATCCAGGTGCACTTCGGGGTAACGCTGCCGGAACACCGGCGAGAGCCACCAGGTGGTCGTGGCTTCGCGCCCATCGAGCAAGCCGCTTTCGGCCAGCACGAAGGTGCCCGTACAGGCGGCGCCGATATGAGCGCCGGCACCGTGCCACGCGCGCAATGCACCGAGCGCGTCGATCACGTCGGCGCGGCCGAGCGAAGGCACGAGCAGGTCCGTCGTCGTCCTGTTGAGCGCCGGTACGATGACCCAGTCCGGCGCAGGGGCACCTGCCATGTCGTGGACGGGAACCTGCAGCCCAAGCGCAGTGCGCACCTCTGGCCGCATCCCCGCCACGGTGACTTCGAAGCCCGGTATGGCCATCCCCGTCGTGCGCGCAAGTTCGTTGGCGGTCGTCAACGCATCGAGCACGGTGGTGAGGCCGGTGTCGAACACGCCTTCAAGCGCCAGAACAAAAATCCGCATGGCGGAATCGATATCAAAATTGTCGATTCAGACAGTGTTCCCCAGCCTGCCGCGTTTGTAAAGTGCGCTCATCGCGTGGCCCCTCACGCGGAGACTGGAGAACGCAGATGATCAAGCACGCTTTATTTGTCCGACTTGAAGCCAAGCCCGGAAAGGAGCAGGCAGTGGCGGACTTTCTTGCCGACGGCCTGGAATTGACGAATCGGGAGGCAACGACGCCGATCTGGTTCGCCCTCAGGCTGTCGCCGAACACGTTCGGCGTCTTCGACGCTTTTGCGAGTGAAGAGGATCGCCAGGCGCATCTCGCCGGCAACATGGCAACGAGCCTGATGGCGCGGGTCGATGAGCTGCTGGCATGCCCGCCTGCGGTCGAGACGCTCGACGTTCTGGCCATGAAGAACGCAGTGGCCTGAAACCCCTGTACATGAGTTTGCACAAGCAATCGTGGAGATTAAAATGTTCGCATTCCGAAAGATGTGTTCCGTTGCCATCATGGTTGCCGCGGGTGGCACGATGGCCCACGCCGAAGCTGCGAAGCCGGCAAAAGATATCGTCATCGTTCACGGCGCACTCGTGGACGGCTCGGGCTGGCGTGCCGTCTACGACATCCTGTCGAAAGACGGCTATCACGTGAGTATCGTGCAGGAGCCGCTGACCAGCCTGGACGAGGACGTCGACGCGACCAAGCGCGTCATCGACCGGCAGCAGGGCCCTGTCGTGCTGGTTGGTCATAGCTATGGCGGCTCCGTCATCACGGACGCAGGCGCCGACCCGAAGGTCAGCGCACTCGTCTATGTCGCGGCGCTTCAACCCGACAAAGGCGAGGCCAGCGGCCAACTCTTGCAGAAGTTTGCCGCGCCAAACGATGCCATGCGCGCGACGCCGGACAAGTTCTTCTACATCCCGCCGGTGAGATTCCGTGCGACCTATGCGGCGGATCTTCCTGCTGAGCAGGCGCAATTCCTGGCAGATTCGCAGCAGCCACTCGCGGAGAAAGCCGTGGCCGCCCCGGTGCCTGTCGCGGCCTGGCGAACCAAGCCTAGCTACGCGGTTCTGACCACCCAGGATCACGTAGTCAGCCCGCAGCTTCAGCGCTGGATGTATCAACGCTCGGGCGCCAAGGTTACC
The DNA here is from genome assembly GCF_053427715.1 of Burkholderia sp. MR1-5-21. NCBI lineage: Bacteria > Pseudomonadati > Pseudomonadota > Betaproteobacteria > Burkholderiales > Burkholderiaceae > Burkholderia > Burkholderia sp. MR1-5-21. Next base: position 8,802 of record NZ_JBSAXD010000040.1, on the reverse strand, counting down.
GAAGTGAGCGCAGGCCACGCGGTCTACATGTCGCATCCGGCCGAGGTCGCTCGAGTCATCGAGGCTGCCGCGAAGTAGCCAGATAGTCGATAGGCCACGCTGCCCGCGGCCTCGTGCAGACCGGGATGCAATCCGGGCGCGAGGCCGCGCAAATCGCGCCATGAACCCACCACGGAAGTCGCTCCCATGCCTTTACTGATCCCTGCCTACCTGGGCGGGGTGCTCACCATCCTGAGTCCCTGCATCCTGCCCGTGCTGCCTTTCGTATTCTCGGGGGTGGCCGCCATTGCGCTCGGGCTGGATACTCATCTGCTGACACACGTATCGCTGGCGAGTACCAGCGTAGTCGAACAGAAACTGATCGACGCGATACATCTCGTGGGCCCCGTGCAGGCCGCTGCCAGAGCCTTGGGCGCGCTGCCGGTAGAAGGCGAGCCGCCCGCTCTGGCGGGCGCCACCCGGTGGCTCGACAGCCCGCTGCTCACGGCACAGTCGCTGCGCGGCAAGGTCGTGATGGTCGACTTCTGGACCTACTCGTACATCAATTGCGTCCGTGCGCTGCCCTACGCGCGCGGCTGGGCCCGAAAATGCAAGGATCACGGCCTCGCGGTGATCGGCGTGCATGCCAGCAAGATGAACGCTATCGCTGATGATTGACATGGCGCTCATTTGTCACTGCGTTGCGCATAGGTCAAGAGCCAGCGAGCCTTCCGAATCGAGGCAAAGTCGAATGGCTGCATCCAGACTTTTCCTGCCTTCCGGTCCGCGCCCCCGAATGCCACCAGATGGCCGAACCCGGAAGCGCGAAGTTGGCCGACAATCGCGCCCTGGCGCCGGCCGACCGGACTTCAGCGCAGCATTTCGTCCGCGCGAACGTCGCCGGGAAGGGGCGATACGGCCAGGCCGTCGCGTATCGCATACGCGGTCAGTTCGGCGACGTTATGCAACGACAGTTTCGACATCAGATTCTGCCGGTGCTTGCGTACCGTCAGCACGCTCAGATTCAGCTTCGTTGCGATGTCCTTGCTGGAGTGTCCGTTGGCGATCAGCACGAGGATCTCCTTCTCCCGTGCCGTGACCGACGGCGCGGCACCGCCGTCCGCGATCTCCAGGGCATGGGCGAGCGCGTCGCTGATATAGCGGATACCCGACAGCACCAGCGAAATGGCATGCAGCAGTTCGTCGCCGTCTTCGTGTTTGAGCATATACCCGTCGACGCCGACGGCCACCGCCGCCCGGACCGTGACGGGGTTCTGATTGCCCGTGACCACCAGAATCCTGGTCTGCGGGGATTGCGCCTTGATTCGCTTCGCCAGTTCGATGCCGGAGCAACCGGGCAAATCCAGATCCAGCAGCAGCAAGTCCGCCTGCGTATCACGCACCAACTGATCGACCATCCGCCCGTCGCCGGTTTCACCTGCTACGCGCCAGTCGGCCCGCGTGTTCAGCAACAGCTTCAACCCGTCGCGAATGATGGCGTGGTCTTCGGCAAGCACGATGCTTTTCATTTTTCTTTCGCCTTTTCCCGGATCACCCGGAAGTCCATTCCTTTGCGACAATACAACGCGATCCCCGGTGCTGGCACATCATGCGACGGACAAGATCGACACCAGACCCGCTTGACGCCGGATCCGACACGCGACTACGAAATGGCAAAAAGGATACCTCAACAATATGGCGCCCATGTGCGGCTGGAACTGGTCAATACGCTGTACCGCCAGTCGCCGCCGATCCTGTTCGGCAATATCGCCGTAGTCAGCCTGACAACCTTTCTGTTGTGGGGCGAGGTTTCGCAACGGAGTCTGCTGGGATGGGCCGCGGCGATCTACGTGCTGACCGGCATCCGTATCGTGATGGTATGGCGCGATCGTCGCACGGCCGAGCACCCCGTCGAGACGGCGATGCGTCGCGCGCGGAGATACGTGTTGTTCGCGGGTTTGTCGGGCTGCCTGTGGGGAGCCATGGGCGTCCTGTTTTTCGCGCCGCACAACACGATCGTGACGGCGTTGATCTGCATCGTGCTGGCCGGCATGACCGGCGGCTCGGTGGCTTCGCTATCCTCGTGGTGGCCGACCTATATCGCTTATGCATTGCCGACCGTGCTGCCGTTCGCGATTCGGTCTTTCGCGTACGGCAATGCGCTGTTTTCGGTGCTGGGTTTTTTGTCGCTGTTCCTGCTGGGGGTCAATCTGGCCTTTAGCCGGACCCTGCAGCGTACCGTGCGGGACGCGGTATCGCTGCGTTTCGAGAACGTCGACCTGATCCGGCAACTGACCGAGGAGAAGGAGCGCGCCGAGCTCGCCAATCGGAGCAAATCGCAGTTCCTGGCCGCCGCCAGCCACGACCTGCGCCAGCCGACTCACGCGCTGGGACTCTACATCGCGACGCTGCGCGCGATGGCTCGGGCGCCGACCGTCGAGCGCGAGGCGCTCGACGATATTGCCGAACGGCTTCGGACCGCGCTGAAAGGCATGTCGCAATTGCTGAACGTGTTGCTGGACATTTCCCGGCTGGATGCGGGCGTGATCGATGCCGAACCGCGCCGCTTTCCACTGCAGCAGGAACTCGATGCACTGGAAAATCAATTTCGTCAGGCCGCGTTGACCAAAGGATTGGCGCTCAAGATCCGGCCGACCTCGATCTGGCTGGAAACCGACGCGGTGCTGCTGCACACCACACTATCGAACGTGTTGTCGAACGCGGTGCGCTATACGCACCGCGGCGGGATTCTGGTGGCCTGCCGCCCCCGCGGCGCGGATGTCGAAATCCAGGTCTTCGACACCGGCATCGGCATCGAGGCCGATCAACTGCCGAACATTTTTCGGGAGTTTTACCAGATCGGCAATGCGGCACGCGACCGCGAACAGGGGCTGGGCCTAGGGCTGGCAATCGTGCAGCGCACTGCCGTGCTGATCGGTGCCAGCGTCCGGGTGCGCTCGACCGCGGGCCGCGGCTCGCTCTTCTCCGTACGGCTGGCTGCGATCCAGCATGCCCAGCCGCGTGATGCCGGGATGGATGAGCGGAGCAGGGACCCGGATTCCGGCCGCCGGCGCACGCTGAAAACCATTCTGGTCGTCGACGACGACCGCGACGTGCTGGCCGGCATGCAAACCCTGCTTCAAGCCTGGGGCCACACAGTGGTCGCTGCGCAATCCCTGGAGCGGGCGGTCGAGCTGGCGACGTCCAATCGCGCCGTGCTCGACATGATCGTGACCGACTTCAGGCTGGCGATGCACGTGACCGGCGCGGATGTCGTCCATGTAGTGTTTCGGGTCATCGGGCGCGAGATACCGGCGATCATCATTACCGGCGATACGTCGCCCGAGGGTATCCATGCCGCGTCGTCGAGCGGCTTCAGCGTCATGCACAAGCCGCTCGATCCGCAGGAAATGCGGGCGTTGATCGACGCACCGGTTTGACGGCATCTCTCCTGCTTTCGCCGCCCCGTGAGTGTGAAGCGTTCGAGACGGTGGCCTGCGCGGCAAATACTGCATATGCGGTATTTACCCGGGCCATTCGCGTGCAGTACCTTCGCAACTGCTGGCAATAGTCAAAAAACGGTAGCGCGGGGTATCGCAGAAAAACCGGGGTATCCGGGGTAGACCATCCTTTCGTTCGAGTCGGCCGGCATCGGGCCGGCCGGCTCGCGACGGAGGTCGGGCCGCGGGCCCGATCGAATCGGCACGTCGTCGGCGCCGCCTGGCGCCGCGGAAGAACCGGCCAGACCGGGTGTGGCCGATTCTTTCGGGCGCGGACACTTTCTGAAAGCATCGCGACAGGGTGCCGTGCCGGCACCTTGAATCTCGACGCCCTTGCGCATCATCCGACCGGCAGATCGCGGTCGAATCCTTGAACGGCAACCTCGGCGTATTCACCCGCCGGCCTGGAGCGCAACGGTCATGCAAAATCTGCCCAATATCATGGTTGCCGCGTTGCCGGCTTTCGCGGCGCTGATCGTGGTGGAAGTCGTGCTCGCCGCGGTGCTCGGGAGGCCGCTGTATCGGACCAGGGACACGCTCGCGAATATCGCGCTCGCGGCGGGCGCGTTCGTCGTCAGCGTCCTGACCGGCGGACTCGTGCTGGCGGTGCTGAGCTGGGTCTACGAGCATCGCATTTTCACGGTCCCGATGGACGTCTGGTGGGCGTGGGTGCTGTGCTTCTTCGCGGACGATTTCAGCTATTACTGGTTCCATCGCTTGAGTCACGAGGTGCGCTGGTTCTGGGCCTCGCATTCGGTGCACCATTCATCTGAGCAATACAATTTTTCGGTGGCGCTACGCCAGACGTGGACGGGCACGATCAGCGGCTCGTTCCTGTTCTGGGCGTGGATGCCGCTGCTCGGGTTCCATCCGAAGATGATCCTGTTCATGCAGTCGGTCAGCCTGATCTATCAGTTCTGGATTCACACGGAAGCGATCGGCAAGATGCCGCGCTGGTTCGAGGCGCTGCTGAACACGCCGTCGCAGCATCGCGTCCATCACGGCAGCGATTTCGACTACCTGGATACGAACTACGCCGGAACCACGATGATCTGGGATCGGCTGTTCCGGTCGTACACGCCGGAGCGATTCACGCCGCACTACGGTTTGACCTCGAGCATCGGCACCGACAATCCGTTCAGGATCGCGTTTTACGAGTGGGGCAACCTCGCGCGCGATCTCGCGAAGGCCGGGAACCTGCGCACGGCGATCCATTATCTGATCCGGCCGCCGGGCTGGAGCCCGGACGGCAGTTCGCTGACTACCCGTGACGCGCGGCGCGCGACGCAGCAGGTTTCTTGAGATACGGAAACGCCGGGCCACCGCGCCGCGATGGCCGACGCCCTGCGGTGTCCGTGCCGGAATGGCCGGGAATCGCGGTTCGGGATACCGGATGACATCGGAGTGACAACAAGGAAAACACCTATGCCGAACCCACGCTACCCGCATGATCCGCATTCAGGCGCCGTCCCGGCCAGCGCCGGCCGCCGGCAATTTCTCGGGTATGCCGGTGCGGGATTGTTATCCGCGGTGCTGCCGGGTTGCGGCGGGGCGGACAGCATCCAGCAGCAGTCGATGTATCGCGCAACCATTGCGGCGGGACGACAATCCATTCAGGCCGCGCGCGACGCCAACCCGGAGAATGTCGCCAGCATCTCGGTTGCGTTGCTGAAGGGCAACCAGGTGGTGTGGGCCGAGGCTTTCGGGAGTGCCGTGGTCAGCCCGGCCGCCGCCGCAACGATGACGACGCGCTACAACATCGGCTCGGTCACCAAGGTCATCGCGGCGCTGGCCGGCGTGATCCTGCAGGATCGCGGGCTGATCGACCTGGACGCGCCGATCGTGCGCTACGTGCCGTCATTCTCGATGTTGTCGCCGCAGTACGCGCAGATCACGTCGCGCCATCTGCTGTCGCATTCGTCGGGCCTGCCCGGCCAGAACGTGAACGACATGTTTTCGTATGTGCCGATTCCCGGCTATGCGGCGGCCGCGCAGAAGGTGCTCGCGAACGAGCACCTGAATCATCCGCCGGGCCAGTTCGCGGTGTACTGCAACGACGGCTTCACGATCTTCGAGCTGGTGGTTGCGGCCGTCACCGGGCAAAGCTTCACGGATTTCGTTCAGCACAACATCCTCACGCCGCTGAGCATGACGAATTCCGGCTTTCTGACCAGCGTGCCGACGAGCGGCGAATTCGCGCTCGGGTACGCGAACGGGACCCAGTACGGGCAGGAATTCACGAACGCGTACGCCACGGGCGGCCTGGCGACGACGCCGCTCGACATGATGAACCTCGCGCAGATGTTCATCGGCAACGGCCTGTTCCGGGGGCAACGGATTGCGTCGGCGGCGGGGATCGCCGACATGCTGACGGACCAGACCGACCGGTGGCAGATCAAGTCGACCCGGCTCGGCTATTCGTACGCTTTCGGTCTCGGCTGGGACGACGTCGACGATCCGGTGCTGCGCGCCGCCGGCGCCGCGGCGGCGTACAAGAGTGGCGGCACGCAGTTCTTTTCCAGCCATTTCTATGTGCTGCCGGCCGCGCGGATGGCGCTGATGATCACGGGCAGCATGGGCTACGATGCGGCCAGCATCGCGCCTGCGATCCTGCTGCAGGCGCTGCAGGAAGACGGCAGCATCGCCGCCGCGCCCGCACGGATCGATGCCGTTGCGCCGCCGGCCGCGCCGTCGCCGGACGTTTCCGCGGTCGATGGCGTCTACGGTAACGAAGCAACGCCGGTGCAAGTCGCCGTGAACGCGGACGGCAGCCTGGCGTTGACGAAATGGAACGGCGCCGCGTGGGCGGCACTCGGCCCCGACGCGACACCCTACCGGTATCGCAGCGACGGCTGGTGGTGGAGCGACGGCGATGCCACGTCGTACCGGTTCGATATGCTGCCGGGCACGGACGACGCGGGCAATGCGGTGAGCAACCGGTATCTGACCAAGCGTCTCGTCGACCGCTCGGGCTATGTGTTCCGCGTCGCGCCGTATGCGCAGCAGTTGAAGGAACTGACGGCGCTCGACACCGCGTGGCAGGCGCGCGTGAATTCGTCATGGAACGTGATCAACGAGTCGGCGCAGTCGGTGTCCACGCCCGGCAAGCTGCGCGTGTCGCTCGCCAGCATGGACGCGTTGCGGGGCTATGTGGTGTTCGGCTACAGCGTCGATGGCGGTGTCCATACCAGCTACCAGCTGTTGAAGCCACTGGCCGACGATCGCTGCGGGATGTCCGTCACGGTGCCGGTCATGCTTGGCCGCGATCTGTTCGAAATCAGCCTGACGAACGTAAACGACGTCGAGACGATGGCCGCGTCCGGATGGCTGTGCCAGCGGGCTTGATTACCCGGGTGACGTGTTCGAGGATTGCCGTTCGCTGCGAACGGCAGTGCAGCGACGGCGATACCGGGCCGGCGAGCCGCGGCCGGTTCCGCGGCTCGTCGACGTCGCGATATCGTCGGTGAATCATCCAGCCGCGCCCCGGCCCTGTCTTCACGCCGGTGTCAAAACGGCACCGCCGTCGGTGAGGGTCGCCACGCCGTCGACGGTGGTAAAGACGATTTCGTGGAGGTCGCGGCCCATGTTCATCGGGATCTTCAGCACCATGCCGCCGCGATCGTCGGCAAGCGGCACCAGCGGCTGGTTGTCGAGCAGGATGTAGCCCCGCAAGTCGGGAATCTGCGCGAGGCTCAACAGCGCGGCGCCCGGATCCGCCACGAGCTGGACGCGTATCAGGTCCGTATTGTTCATCTTCCACACGGGCGTCTGCAGACGCGCGCTCCATGCGTCGTCCAGCGCCGACCGGTCGGGCAGTTTCTGGGCGAACGGTATCGCCGTGGAGACATGGCCGGCGCCGAAACGCGTGGTGCGGTCCATCAGGTACGTGTACGGGTTGCCGTCCGGATCGACTGCCGCCACGGTTTCGAAGCGATAGCTGTGTGCCGTGTTTCCGGCACTCCACCACCAGCCGTCGTTACAGTACCGATACGACGTGGCGCCATCCTGCAGCGGATCCCATTCGCTGCCGCTCCACTTTTCCAGCGCGAGCGTACCGTCGCCGTTCGCTCGCACCCGAAGCGGATACAGGTGATTGCCATAGTTGCCGACGATCGACGCGACGTTCGGCGGCGTGGCGGCCGGCGGAACGGCCGTGCTGACAAGGGGTGGCAGGGCGCCCAGCGTGCCGTCTTCGACGAGCGCGTTCAGCAAGATGGTCTCGGCAATCCTTCTCGGATCGTTCCCGGCACTGCCGGTTACCAGAATGGCCATGCGCGCGTGCGGCAGCACGAAGAAGTCAGAATGGAAAAAGGTATTGCCGCCGTTCTTGTTCCATGCGGCGATGCCGACCGAATCCAGCGTCGCCTGCGCGACCGAATCCCATCCGAGCCCCCACGGCCAGCCGGGCTGCGGGTTGATCGCGAGATTCGACGTCTGGTCGACGGCCATGTCCGCGATGCCTTGCGCCGAAACGATCCGCGTGCCCTGAAACACGCCCTGGTCGATGAACATCTGCGCGAGGTTCATCATGTCGGACGGCGTGGTGTTCAGGCCGCCGGAGGCGTACGCATTCATGTATTCGAGTTCGAACGTCTTGCCCGCGAGATACGGATACGCGAACTCGCCCGAAGTCCGGGTCGCGGTCACCGGCGTGGTCAGGAAACCGGAGTTCGTCATCTTGAGCGGCGCGAGGATGTTCTGTTGTACGAACGACGCGTAGCTCGTATTCGTCACCGCCGCGACAACCAGTTCGAAGATCGTGAAGCCGTCGTTGCAATACACGGCCATTTCGCCGGGCAGATGTTTCAGATGCTGGTTCTTCAGGATCGCCATCGTGGCTCGCGCATAACCGTCGATCGGGGAGAACGTATCGATGGAAAAGTAGTTGCAACCGGGAAAGCCGCTGGCATGCGACAGCAGATGACGCGGCGTGATCTGCGCATATTCCGGCGACAGCATCGAGAAGTCCGGCAGGTAGTTGACGATCGGCGCATCGAGGTCGAGTTGCTTGCGGTCCTGCAGGATCACGGCGGCCAACGCCGCGAGCACCTTGCTGACCGACGCGATGTTGTAGCGCGTCGTCGTCGTGGCCGCGGTGCCGGTTTGCATCGAGGCCGAGCCGAAGGCGTCGCTCCAGACGATGTCGTTGCCCTTGAACAGTGCGACCGAGATACTCGCCAGCTTCTGCGGGTTGCCGTTCAGCACGGCCTGGATCGACTGTCTGGCCGCCGCGATGGTGTTGCCATAAGGCGTGGCACTCACGGCGTCGCCGCAGCCCGGCAACGCGGCGGCCAGCAGGCCCGCTCCCGCATAGCCGAGGAAT